>JAHYJP010000146.1 GCA_019429055.1 Bacteroidales bacterium | reverse complement strand
ACAAAATGGATTATTTTTTCTGGACCGGATTCTATTTTCTTGATAGCGGAGAACTCATTGCAGGACCATACCAGGGGCCGGCAGCCTGTCAGTTACTGGCAAAAGATACCGGAGTTTGCTGGGCATCCGTCAATCAGCAAAAATCGCTGGTGGTGCCCAATGTGCATGAATTCCCCGGGCATATTGCCTGCGACAGCCGCTCCAACAGCGAAATTGTAATTCCTCTGCGAAATACTGAAGGAAAAATTATTGGGGTTCTGGATGTGGACAGCAAAGAGCTTAATTCTTTTGACGAAACCGACCGCGAAGGTCTGGAAAAAATACTGAGCCTGGTTCAAATAAACCATATAACCATAAACAGCTGATCATGACATTAAAGGCAACCGTATTTTACTTTTTGCTTCCGCTGATGCTCAGTATGGTTCATTTTTCTGTAAGCGCCAGCAATGGGATTGGTGAGGGGGTTGTTAAAAGGGGTACCCCCATGAAGGCAGCACTTATTTTTGCCATATCTACTTTTATCCTTTCGTGGGTCGGCTATTATCTTGCATCTCTTCTCATAAAAAGATTCGATTACAAACCTGAATCTATTGCTTTTGTCTTTTTTGCCATAATCGGTTTCAGAATGATTTTGCATGCCTGGCAAAAGAAAGCCAGAAAAAAAATATTCGACATTAATGAAGTCCCTGTAATATTTGCCCTTGCCCTTGCCCTGGGAATGAACATGCTTTTTATGGGAATTGCTGTAAGATTTCTTGAACTGAACGCCATACGTTTTACACTAATACTGGCAATCACAGTATTATTTCTTTCCTTTAGCGGACTAATATTTGGCAATCAGTTTGGCGACAAACCGGGTTGGAAACTGGAGCTGGCTGCAGGGATTGTTATTCTTGCCAACGGAGTCTGGTTGTTCAGTTTCTGATTTAAAATTCAGCAAACAGAAGGTTATTGTTTCGGAGTGTAAACCCCTTCCACATAAAACATCTGCAGATTTTTTCTGTGTTTAATAGAAATATACCCCCTGGAAACACACAAAAATCTTTTATGAATATAATTATGGGTAAATTCAGAAATATTTACTCTGCCGGGTTCGCAGGAAGCTTCCATACGCTTGGCGATATTAACTGTTGATCCCCAAATATCGAACGTAAATTTTGTGTTCCCCACAACCCCTGCAACCACAGGTCCGGTATGTATCCCAATACGGCAGTCCAGTGCTTTTTCTCCTGTAAATAGTTTATCTTCCTTGTTCGCTTGAATAAAGTCACGAATCTCAAGTGCAGCCAATACTGTAGCCGCCACATCATTTTCATTGGCATTGTCATGTAATCCGCCGGCACACATATAAGCATCGCCAATGGTTTTAATCTTTTCAAGATTGTATTTCTTCACCACATCATCAAAATTGGCAAAGTAAAAATGAAGATCCTGAAGTAGCATTTCAGGATCAAGTTTTTCGGCCACTTCAGAAAAACCAACAAAGTCGACAAACAATACACTGGCCCTGGGATAGGTGTGTGTAATGGAATGTCCGTGAAGCTTCAGTTCATCAGCAATATGTCCGGGCAAAACATTGAGCAGTAATTTATCTGATTTTTCCTTTTCCTTTTCAAGCATATCATTGATTTGCTCCATCATTTCACTTTGCGCAAGCATGTTCTCCTTCTGGTCCTGAAGCTCCTGGTTGGCTTCAATAAGGAGTTTCTGCTTGTTTACAAGTTCACGTGTACGCTCTTCAACAATGGTTTCCAGGTTTTTATTCTGAAAATCCAGTTCTTTGAGCAAATGCTGATTATTTCTGCTTAACCCTGTAAACCTTATGGAAAGCACGTATGCCTGCCCCATAACAAACAAAAACAATCCCAGAGGAAACCAGTCGAATCCACGCAGATTTCCACTCAAATAAATAAAGTCGTGAAACATAGCAATAAAAAGCAGTGAGCTACCTATAAAAAATATAATGGCACCTTCTCTTTTTTTCAGCCATGCTTTCCATAACCAGTACAAAACATTTATGCTGATGACGGCAAGGAATATCTGGTAAACCGGAAGAGTTTCAATGAAAATAATGGTTGGAGTAAAAATAACCGTAAGGGTTAGGGCTAAGGCAATGGCAACATAAATCCTGACAAACAGGGCATTTATCTCTTCCGAAAACATGACACGGAAAAAAAGAATAAAAAATGCCGGAGCAAGGTAAACCGAGCTATAGGAAATTTTCGACAGAAGCTCCCAGGATAACTGCGGAAATATTAGTAAAAGCGTTTCCTCACCCGTGGCAAATACCCTCAGAGACATCAATAATACAAAAATGCCAAAATACAAAGGAGAATAATCTTTTCTGAAGAGAAAAAACATCCCCAGATGATAAATGGCCATAATAAGTAAACTGCCGATAAGCAAAAAACTCATTCCCGTCGCAAACAGTTGCTGTCTCTGAAGTTTACATTCAGAACCTAACTGGAAAGTTTCTGCAACCCCACCTTTTTTATGATGATAATTTGAAACCTGCAAAACCAGTTCAATGGTATCCCTGTCGCTGTAAACACTTCTTATCCCCGGCTGATAATGTGCAATCGCCATTTCTTTCTCTGATGCAACAGTGCCATTGTGCATAATTTCATCCCCATCGAGAAACAAACGAAATGCGCTGTTAATCTGATTATTGCGCATACTGAACACCTTCGGAAGGCCATGATTGACAATTCGTAACCGGTAGGTTGCATATTTCAGGTCATGATACTCCTGCTCTTTCTGAAGCTTCGACCAAGATCCCGGAACGAAAACAAATGTGTCGGGTTTAATCTCCTGTATTTCTGCCGGATCAAGCAGCTGATGAGGATAAAACTCCCATTCACCATCAAGAAAAAGCATCTTTTTCTCTTCACTGAAATAGAATTGCGCATCGAGGATCCCATCAACTGCCTCAAACGATCTCTTGTTCTGACAGGAAGACAGCAGAGTTAATAAAACAATGACAATAAAATTTGCAAAAAAGGATTTAAGCTTTTGCTCTTTGTACCGGAATTTTCTCACTTCTTAAATGATATTTTGCACCAGAGTCAAAAATAAGGAAAAAAGATTACAGATTCTGTTTTTAATGTTTTTTTCCTGAATTATTCCCAACAAAAAGGGTCTATTCTATTCTTAAAGCAAAGGAAAAGATAGTTTCGGAAAACATATTTGTTTTTGAAGAGTTTTCAACAACTGATGTTGCTTCGTATTTTCAGCGTCATTTTCAGCTTACCATCAGGTTGCAACCCCGGATGTCGCTGTTATCAAAACGACCCAATATCTGAAATTCTGATGGCGAAACATATTTTCCCAGATCCTGTGTTGCTATAAAAGAACAGGAGTAAAGATTTGCAAGGTCAATAACAGAGATACCACCCGACCTTTCAAACTCCAGAAAGGAAAAGGGATCGTTCATGTCGCGAATAAGAACTTTCATCCAGGGGGGGGTTGAAAAAAAGCCGTCACCTATTGAATAGGCTTGAGAAAGAAGTTCTGTCATTCCGTATTCTGAGCAAATCTTTTCAACAGAAAAAGCATTTTTCAGAATATCATGTAATTCTTCCCTTATCATTTCTTTCCTGCGGCCTTTCATGCCCCCGGTTTCCATGATCATCAGGCGGGGATGCTCAACCGGAAAATTTTCAGCCATTTCAAGTAATGCGAAGCTTACACCCAACAACAGAATCTTTCTTTCATCATCGCGCAGACTGATAATCTGGGTTCTGAGTTGATCCAGTTCATCAAGATAAAACCCACTGCGAGAGCTATTACTCAACTGAATCAGTTCATTTACCATATAAATGAGTGATGAACCTTCCCTTTCCATATAGCCGGGCAAAAGTGCCAGAATATGATAATCTTCAGGATCTCCGAAAAAAAGCCGGAATGCTTTTTCAAAACTTTGCCTGTAAATATCCGGTTCTTTAACAAAATGCCGGCTGGTTTGCATGCCTGTTGTGCCGCTGCTGCTGAATACGAGCGATGGCGTTTCCCTGCAACTGATCACCTTGTGTCTTTTAAAAAACTCAATGGGTAAAAAGGGAATTTGCGAGTAATGGTCGAGGTTGGAAGGCTTTATTCCGGGAGCATCGCAGAAGTTGCGGTAAACCGGATTATTTTCATATTGAAAATGAAAAACATCAAGAGCAATGCGGTTGAATTGCTCTTCTGTTTTTATAAGAAAAATTTGATCCTGTAGCTCTTTTATATCCATTAGTTGCGGGTAGCTCTTTAACAAAGCTAAGAAATAATTATAAAGTTCCACACTTTAACTAATCATCAAAATGGGGTATAAATGAAGTTTTAGAATACCCTCAACACCTTCAATGTTTGGCAAAAACACAAAATATTGATTTTTATACCATTCTCCGATAGTTAATTAGTGTTAAATAAAATCATTTCAGTCAGGTCTGTTGTTTGGTAAATATAACTTTACCTGCAATAATTACTTTCAAAACATTAATTCTTTCCAAACCAAAATTACTCATGATTAGAAAAAAAATCTTCCATCATTTGGCATCAATGCTGCTAAGCCTTTGTTTTATTCTGCCTGCGAGTGTTTTTGCCGGAGAATACACTTACCGCACCGTACCCGGTGATCCAATGGAAACCCGCATCTACACGCTTGATAACGGGTTAAAAGTTTACCTTACTGTTTATAAGAATGAACCCCGTGTTTACACATCTATCCCCATAAAAGCAGGTAGTAAACATGACCCTGCTGACAATACGGGACTAGCCCACTATCTTGAACACCTTATGTTTAAGGGTACAGATCGTTATGGCTCTCTTGATTTTGAGAAAGAAAGCTACTACCTGGAGAAAATTGACAGTTTGTATGAGGTGCATCGTTACCTGGATGATGCTGCTGAACGTGCTGCCATTTATCGGGTAATTGACAGTCTGTCTTATGAGGCTTCCAAATATGCCATTCCAAACGAATACGACCGGATGCTTTCGGTGATCGGAGCCAGTGGCACCAATGCCTATACCAGTGTTGAGCAAACGGTTTATATCAACGATATACCATCCAACCAGCTGGAACGCTGGATTAAGATAGAGGCCGAAAGGTTCCGCAATCCCGTTTTCAGGTTATTCCATACCGAGCTGGAAACGGTGTATGAAGAAAAAAACATGAGTCTTGACAATGACAGCCGAAAGGTGTTTGATAAGTTTTTTGAATTGCTGTATCCCCATCATACCTACGGGACCCAAACCACACTCGGATCTCAGGAACACCTTAAAAATCCATCCATTCGAACCATAAGAGAATTCTTCAACACTTACTATGTACCCAATAACATGGCCATTGTACTTGCGGGAGATTTTGACCCGGATGTGGTGATCCGTATGATTGACGAGCACTTTGGCAGCTTTGAACCCGGACAGGTACCCGAATTCACTTTCGGTCCAGAGCAGGAGATCACCCAACCCATAATGGCAGATGTTTTTGGCCCGAGTGCTGAAAATATCAGGCTGGGCTGGCGCCTGCCGGGTGTGAATTCTCATGAAGCAGATGTGGCAACCCTGCTCGCCAGAATTCTTTCCAACGGCAATGCAGGACTTATTGACCTTAATGTGAATCAGGCACAAAAAGTTTTAGGTGCCGGAGCAGGACTTTATTCCAAGGAAGACTATTCAACCCTTCAAATGATGGCCAGCCCCAAAACCGGACAGGAACTGGAGGAAGTCAGAGATATTTTGCTGGCTGAGGTTGAAAAACTTAAGCAGGGTGATTTTCCCGACTGGCTGGTTGAAGCGGTTGTAAATGATATGAAGCTCAGCGAAATACGCATGATGCAGAGTAACCGCGGCAGAACCAGCGCCATTGTAAATGCATTTACCAGAAATATGGCATGGGAAGATCATGTGGAAAGATTTAACCGCTGGGAAAAAATTACCAAAGAAGATATTGTGGCCTTTGCCAATGAACATCTCGGCGACAATTATGCTGCGGTTTATAAAAGAAAAGGAACCGACGAGAGCATTATTAAGGTTGACAAACCACAAATTACTCCGGTGGTGCTCAACCGCGACCATCAAAGTGAATTTTACACCATGATCACCGAAATACCCTTTGATAATATTCAACCGGTATTTCTGAATTATGAAGAAGATATAAGGCGGTTTGAAGTGGATGGTAAAATTCCGCTTTACTATCATGAAAACACAGAAAACGAGACCTTCTCGCTTTATTACCGCTTCGATATGGGTAATTTTCACGACCGGAAACTGGGACTTGCCGTAAGCTATCTTGAATACCTGGGAACCGACAATTACACCCCGGAGGAAATAAAACAACAGTTCTTCCGCACCGGTACACGGTTTAATGTATCTACTTCCAATGATCAGGTTTCGGTTTTTCTTTCCGGTTTGAGTGAAAACCTGGAGGATGGTTTGAAAATCTTCGAGGAACTTCTGGCCGAAGCACGCCCCAATGAAGAAGCACTGGAAAACCTTAAACGCGACATCCTGAGATCAAGGGAAAATAACAAACTCAACAAAAACTACATCCTGCGCAGTGCTATGTTTGACTATGCCATGTATGGTGAGAATTCACCCCTGAAAAATGCACTTTCTGAAGAAGAGCTTATGGCTGTTACCAGTGAGGAGCTGATTGAAAGAATACATGGATTGAGCAACTACGAGCACAGGATACTTTATTACGGAACCCACGACCCAAAAGAGCTCATTTCTTTACTTGAAAAGTACCGCAGGGTACCTGATACCTTTACTCCTATTCCTGAAGAAATTCAGTTTACAGAAGTGGAAAGAAAAGAAACCGAAGTTTTTGTAATGGATTTCGATATGACCCAGGTAGACCTGATGATGCTTGCCAGGGCATCTGAATTTAATCAGGAGAAAACACCCACTATCAGCCTGTTCAATTCCTACTTCGGTTCGGGTATGTCGGCCATAGTATTCCAGGAACTTCGCGAGGCAAAAGGACTGGCATACAGTGCCTTTGCAACCTACACTACTCCCGGCCGCCCTGACCGAAGCCACTATATTTATTCCTTTATTGGCACTCAGAATGACAAACTCAGGGAGGCAATGGAAGGCATGAACAGCCTGCTGAATGACATGCCCCTTTCAGAGTCATCCTTCCATGCTGCACGCGAATCGATTATTGAACGGATCAATACCGAGCGGATAACCCGCACAGGAATTCTCTTCAACTACGAGTCGGCCCGCAGAATGGGGCGTGACTATGACATCAGGGAGGTGATCTACAATGAGGTTCCGAAGCTTACTTTTAATGATATTCAGCAGTTTCAGCAGGAATACATAAAAGACCAGAATTACGCCATCCTGGTTATTGGAAAAAAAGACGAACTGGATACGGAAACTCTCGAAAGTTATGGTAAGGTTCATTACCTGACCCTCGAAGATGTTTTCGGCTATTAATTCAAAGATCAGGAAAGATTTAGCCGAAAATAAAAAAATGCCGTTGCTTTCGAAGCAACGGCATTTTTTTATGATTCCGAAAAGATCAACCTGTTCCGCTCATTGTAAAGTTCGAACTGGATGTGGGCACAGGGTGTATACTAAGCACGGGTACAGGAGCATGATTAATTACCCTTTGGGCCTCATTACCGATGATCATGGTGCTGCTGTCTTTATCCGACATCATCACAACCATATCCATATCATGAATACTGATATAATCCAGGATAATTCCGGAGGCTTTTTTCCCTTCGGCAAAGTCAACTGAACTGGCTACTCCTTTCTGGTCGAAGATCGTTTTCACCTGGTGAACATAATTCTTGATTCTCTTTCTGATGTCCTTCAACCCTGTATCATAAACTCCCAGAATCCTGATCTCGGCATCCAGTTTTTGTGCTATTTCTGCAGCAAAATTGGTTTTTTGCCTGGTATCGGGAGAAGAGTCGATGGGCATGAGAATTTTTTTGAATTCCTTTTTCTGAAATACGGTACGTATGGTTATCATAGGGCATGGCGAAAGAGATACCAGCCTGTAGGCATTGCTACCGATAAAATATTCTTCAAAGCCTGAAATACCATGCGTGCCGGCAATCAGCAAAATAGCATCGTTGTATTTGGCTTCATTAACAATTTCAGAATATACCTTTCCTTCACGAAGCCTGTATTTCATTTTCCCGTTCAGTTGAGGAGAAAAATCATCAACCATTTCCTTCAGTCTTTTTTCAGCCTCCTTGTAGTGCGCATCTTTGGTATCAGGATACACTGATTCGTCACTGCAAGGTTTGCAAACATGCACAAGAGTCATATTTGCCTCATAAGCATTGGCAATTTTTACTGAATATTTGAGTGCATTTACTGAGCACGATGAAAAATCTATGGCAACTACAATTTCACTCATGGCGTTGTTTTTTTTAAATGTAACCAACTGTTTTACTCAAGTAAAAATATAAAAAATTGCCAAATGTTTGACAAAGCTCACGGGAAGACACGATGAAAACTACATTCCATAAAATAAAAAAACAACTTAAATATACTCTGAAAAGGTGAAAGGATGCATCTTTTAGATGCTAATGCTTAAAATTCCTTTCAAAAGATTAATTTTGCTTAATTCAAGATTTTATTAACAATCCTGAGAAAATTCATGTCCCGAAACGAATTTATTGACCCGGAAGCAAAAAACCTTACCCCGGCTGAAAGAGAATTTGAAAAAGCCCTGAGACCCGACAGGTTTTCCAGTTTTACCGGTCAGGATAAAATCATTGAAAACCTCAAAGTATTTGTAAGTGCAGCCCGCCAGCGTCAGGAAGCACTCGATCATGTATTGTTTCATGGCCCTCCGGGATTGGGAAAAACCACTCTGGCACATATTATTGCCAATGAAATGGATGTGGGCATCAAGATCACTTCAGGCCCTGTACTCGATAAACCGGGCGATCTTGCTGGATTGCTTACCAATCTTGAGGAGAACGATGTCCTTTTTATTGATGAGATACACCGGCTCAGCCCTGTGGTGGAAGAATACCTTTATTCGGCCATGGAAGATTATAAAATCGACATCATGATTGAAACCGGGCCCAATGCCCGCAGCATACAAATTTCGCTCAGCCCGTTTACACTCATTGGCGCCACCACGCGATCAGGATTGCTCACTTCCCCCCTGCGGGCCCGCTTCGGGATCAATGCAAGGTTGAATTACTATGATATAAATACCCTCGACCATATAGTAAAACGATCGGCCTCCATCCTGAAGGTAGAAATTAACAATGACTCTTCCCTCGAAATAGCCAGGCGCAGCCGGGGCACCCCCCGCATTGCCAATGCATTACTCAGAAGGGTGCGCGACTTTGCCCAGGTGAAAGGCAACGGGAAAATTGATCTGGCCATTGCCAACTACGGACTTGATGCACTTAATGTTGACAAGAACGGCCTGGATGAAATGGATAACAAACTACTGCTCACCCTGATAGATAAATTTAAAGGCGGGCCTGTGGGCCTTACAACCATAGCCACAGCCGTAAGCGAAGACCCCGGCACCATTGAGGAAGTTTACGAACCCTTTCTGATCCAGGAGGGCTACCTGATGCGCACCCCACGGGGCAGAGAAGCTACAGAACTGGCTTACAGGCACCTGGGAAGAGTTAAAAACCCATCCCAGAAAGGTTTGTTCGATTAATCATTATGAATACCAAACCTGATAGCATTACTTCACAGATTAAATCCAAAGCCATTGACCTGGGTTTTGATGCATGTGGCATAGCACCTGCCGTTGAAGTGGATGTGAAAACAAGAACCCTCTTCAAATCGTGGCTTTCAGAAGGCAAACACGGCAAAATGCATTATATGGAAAACCACATGGAAAAACGCCTGGATACTGCTTTACTGGTTCCCGGAGCAAAATCCGTTATCTGCCTGGCCATGAATTATCACCGGAAGGATTTTCAGCCTGAAGACGCACACTATAAGGTTTCTCAATATGCTGCGGGCAAAGATTATCATACCGTGATAAAAAAGAAATTATACCTTCTGCTCGAATTTATTCTCTCAATTGCACCCGGTAAAAACGCAAG
>JAHYJP010000001.1 GCA_019429055.1 Bacteroidales bacterium | reverse complement strand
TATTTGTGATTTTTTATTTCGGATTTAGCTTCACTGAGCTCGGCTGCGCCTCGGTTCGATATTCGATATTCGAATTTTTATATTTTTTCCGGAAATAGCTCTAGAATCTCCTCCTTTTCCGCCTTACAAATTCCCCTTTCCGTGATGATTCCGGTTACCAGCCGTGCCGGCGTAATATCGAAGGCGTAATTGGCTGCCGGGCTGGTTTCGGGGCAGATGCGCACTTTTTTAACTTCATCATCGCACCAGCCTTCCACATACTTCACTTCATCGGGGTCTCGCTGTTCGATAGGGATTTCCTTTACGCCATCTTCCGTTTGCCAGTCGATAGTGGAGGAGGGCAGGGCCACATAAAACGGGATGTTGTTGTCGCGGGCGGCCAGGGCTTTCAGATAGGTGCCAACCTTATTGGCCACATCGCCGGTGTGGGTGGTACGGTCGGAACCCACGATTACCAGGTCTACCATTCCCTGTTGCATGAGGTAGCCACCGGCGTTGTCGGTGATGAGGGTGTGCGGTACGCCATGGTTGCCCAGTTCCCAGCATGTGAGGGCAGCGCCCTGGTTGCGCGGACGGGTTTCATCTACCCACACATGCACAGCAATACCTTTGTCGTGGGCAGCATAAACGGGAGCAGTGGCAGAGCCATAGTCCACAAAAGCCAGCCAGCCGGCGTTGCAGTGGGTGAGTATATTTACAGGTTTGCCACCTTTGCTGCGGCTGATCTCTTTAATGAGCTTAACGCCGTGTTCGCCAATGCGGCGGCAGTATTCGGCATCTGAATCGGCAATTTCTTTGGCAGTTTGAAGGGCCATGGAAATCTTCTCATCCAAAGAAGCTACAGAGCTTGTAGCTTCCAGTTGTTTATCCACGGCCCAAAAAAGATTCATTGCGGTGGGGCGGGCCGATTTGAGTTTTTCGGCTGCCTCTGCCAGAAATGTATCAAACGAATCACTTCGCGAAGCTTCCAGTGCAGCCAGATACATGCCATAACCTGCCGTTGCGCCTATCAATCCAGCTCCCCGCACATGCATATCTTTTATTGCAGTAAACACATCCTGCACCGACAACAGGTCTTCCACCACAAACCGGTGGGGCAAATGCCGCTGGTCGATAATTTGAATTACCTGGCGGTCAGTTTCCTTTACCCAGATGGTGCGGTAGTGTATTCCGTTTACATTCATGATTAAACAAAGATAATATTTTATTTTCCCGGGATTGGTTGAAAATGATACTATGGTCTTAACCCATCTGGCATGAATTTGGGTAAACAGTGGTTTCAAACTTTCGTGTTGTTTGCAAATTATCGTACTTTTGCACCTAATTTGGTTTGGAAACCACCCTTTTAGTTTATTCGTATTTATTAATCCCAAAGCCATTTACTTATGTGTGGGATCGTATGTGTATTTGATGTAAAACGACCCGGCGAGGTATTGCGCAGGCAGGTACTGGAAATGTCGAAAAAAGTTCGGCATCGTGGTCCTGACTGGAGCGGACTCTTCTCCTGCGAGAATGCTCTGCTGGCGCATGAACGCCTCTCTATTGTTGACCCCGCCTCCGGAGGACAGCCTCTGTTGAGCAAAGATAATAACCTGGTTCTTTCCGTTAATGGTGAAATCTATAATCATATGGAGATCAGAAACCGTATCGGCGATTCCTACGAATTCCTTACCGGCTCTGATTGTGAAGTAATTCTTGCTCTTTACGCAGAGCAGGGGCCTGCGTTTCTGGATGAGCTGAACGGTATTTTTGGTTTTTGTATTTACGACCGTAAAAACAACTCCTACATGGTTGCCCGCGACCATATTGGCATCATTCCGCTTTATATGGGGTGGGATCAATACGGACAGTTTTATGTGAGTTCCGAGCTAAAAGCCCTTGAAGGCTATTGCACGAGGATCCAGGAATTTCCTCCGGGCCATTATCTTACCAGTAATGACAGTGAACCCCAACAGTGGTACAAACGTGATTGGATGGAGTATGACAACGTTAAGGATAACACCACCGATATTGCTCAATTAAGAAAAGCCCTGGAAGATGCTGTTCACCGGCAACTGATGTCGGATGTGCCCTATGGTGTGCTGCTTTCGGGCGGACTTGATTCTTCCATCATTTCTGCCATTGCCAAAAAATATGCTGCGCGCCGTATAGAAACCCAGGATGCCCAGGATGCATGGTGGCCGCAACTACATTCTTTTGTGATAGGACTGGAAGGCTCCCCCGATCTTGCTGCTGCCCGCAAAGTGGCAGAGCACATCGGCTCCATTCATCATGAAGTAAAATATACCATTCAGGAAGGTCTGGACGCTGTGCATGATGTGATTTATCACCTGGAAACCTACGATGTTACCACCGTAAGGGCTTCCACTCCCATGTACCTTATGGCCAGGGTAATCAAATCCATGGGCATAAAAATGGTGCTCACCGGCGAGGGTGCTGATGAAATTTTTGGCGGATACCTCTATTTTCATAAAGCGCCGGATGCAAAAGCTCTGCACGAAGAAACCCTGAGAAAAGTAAATAAACTGCATCTCTACGACTGCCTCAGGGCCAACAAATCCCTTGCAGCATGGGGTGTAGAAGGCAGGGTACCTTTCCTGGATAAGGAATTTATTGATATTGCTATGCGCATGAATCCTGCTGATAAGCTTTCAAAAGATGGACGTATGGAGAAGTGGGTGCTTCGTAAAGCTTTTGAGGATTATTTGCCCGAAAGCGTTGCCTGGAGACAAAAAGAACAGTTTTCGGATGGGGTTGGCTACAGCTGGATTGACACTTTAAAGCAGCTTGCCAATGATAAAGTAACTGATGAGCAGATGCACAATGCCGCATTCCGTTTTCCCGTAAATACTCCTATGACCAAGGAAGAGTACATGTACCGCGAAATATTCACTGAACATTTTCCGTCGTCGGAAGCAGCTGCCTGTGTTCCTTCGGTGCCTTCCATTGCATGCAGTACCGCCGATGCCCTTGCGTGGGATGAGAGTTTCCGAAACAATGCCGATCCTTCGGGAAGAGCTGTTTCTGATGTGCACGACAGCAAAAAGGCAAATGTTGCCTGATAGCTTCTTTAATGCTTCGGGTCAGGAATCTATTTCCCCCGTCTGATAATTACATACAGACCGGGCACCAGAACCAGTGTAAGGAAAGTGCCCAGGGTAAGTCCTCCGATTACGGTAAGGGCCAGGGGTTGCATAAGTTCGGAGCCTTCGCCCAGCCCCAGTGCCAGGGGCAGCATACCGAAAATGGTGGTAAGTGTGGTCATGAGGACCGGACGTAAACGAACAGCACCTGCTTCGGCGATGGCTTCAATGGCATCCATCTCTTTTTGAAGGCGATACTGATCGGCAAACTCCACCAGCAGGATGGCATTATTCACCACAATTCCCACCAGGAAAATAAACCCCAGCAGAACCGGGGCACTGAGTGCCGTGCCTGTAAGCCACAGTATCAAAACAGCACCAATAATGGAAAAGGGCAGGGATGCGATGATAACCAGCGGACTTGTTAAGCGTTCGTACTGAATGGCCATCACAAGGAATACAAATACTACAGCAAGAATAATGGCCAGCCGAAGTGCTCGGTTGGATTCGCTGATCTGTTCGGCAGCACCTCCATAGATCAGACTGTAACCATCGGGCAGGTCAAAATCCTGCAGAGCTTCCTGCACCCGTTGATTTACCTGACCTACAGTGGCTTCTTCCAGGTTTACCGTTGCGTTTACCCTTACAATCCGTATCTGGTTAAGCCGCTCAATGTGTGCCGGCCCCAGGATGGACTCAAAACTGGCAATGGCGCCCAGGTTGGTTTGCTGTCCTGCCACATTGAAGAGTGGTATATTGGCCATTTCGCGAACAGTGCCGGTAACGGATCGGGGCAATCTTACCCTGATGTTGTATTCGAAACCGCCGGTAACAAAACGGGTGGGCACCATGCCATCCACCGAAGTACGGATAACATTGCCCGCTTCTGCCACTGAAATTCCCCGGTCGGCAGCTCTTTCATCATCCAGCCGGATGATCACCTGTGGGATGTTTTCATCGTTACCGATCTGGGCACTTCCAACTCCGTCAATGGCACGTACTTCATCCAGAATACGTCGTGCAGTTGCTTCCAGTATATCCAGTTCTTCGCCGGTTATCCCGACAGAAATATCATCATCCACCATGCTGGTTCTCAATCCTTCGATACGCGGCCCGCGGATACGTTCCTGCACAAAGGGTAATCCCAGTGCTTTCACTTTGGCAGAGAATTCCGATACCCAACGCTCTGCAGAATATCCGCTTCGTTCGCTGAGTTCAGTAAGCTGAACCACCATGTCAATCATACCGCCGCGGATGGAAAGCTGTCCGCCCCTGAAATAACCTCCTGCAGTGAGATAAACGGTTTCTACGTGGGGCATTTCAGCAATTTTTTCTTCCAGTATCTGAGCCACTTCGTGGGTGGGTTCGGGTGCAGTACCCAAGGGAAGCACAAAACGCATGGTAATGCGTCCGTCGTCCACTGCTGGCAGAAATTCACTTCCCAGATCTCTCATCAGGAAGATACTTCCCACCAGTAAAGCCAATGAAACACCAATAAGAATGTATCTTCTCCGGATCACCTTCTCAATCTGCCTGCGGTACCAGTTTCTCAGGTTTTCAACGCCATGGCTGAAACTGCGAAAAATCCAGGTATTCTCTATTCTGCTTTTGCCTTTGTAGGCACCCAGCAGTGCTGCCAGAGAGGGTACAATTGTAAGTGCCAGCATCAGCGATGCAAGGATAGAGAAAGATATGGTGAGAATGAGTTCCCGGAAGATCAGGGCGGCCAGTCCGCTCAGCAAGAGAAAGGGAACCACTGCAGCCAGGTTGGTCATCGTACCGGCAATGATGGCGCTTCTGACCTCGATAGCACCTTCGTGGGCAGCTTCTTTGGGGTCTTTGTCCTGCATTTGCTGGTAGCGGTAAATGTTTTCCAGCATTACTAGTCCGTTGTCGAGCAAAAGCCCGATTCCCAGTGCCAGTCCACCCAGGCTGAGCACGTTAAGACTCAATCCTGCTACATTCATCAGCAGGAAGGTGGCAATAATAGCAATGGGCAAAGTGATACCGATAATGAGGGAACGGCGCAGACTTCCCAGGAAAAGCAATATTACCAGCATGGCAAGCAGTCCGCCGGCAATGGCTGCAGAGCTCACGGATCGGATAGATGCCAGAATGAAAAAAGATTCGTTGCGAATGGTTTCAAATTCAATATCATCAGTGATAAAGCCCGATTGTCTGAGTGAATTCAGCGTACGCTCAAGCCCACGGATCACTTCCACCGTATTGGCATCGGGTTGTTTCATTACACTGAGCTGCACCGCTTCATTGCCATTATGCCGGGCAAAAAGCCTTTGTTCGCGGTGGCTGTCTGTTACAGTTGCAACATCCGACAAACGAATGTATTTATTGGAATTGGGAATGTTGATAATGGTGTTGGCTACCTGCCTTGCGTCTTTGTAGCGGTTTTCGGTACGGGCCAGCACATCGTATTCTGCGGAGGTAATATTTCCCGAAGCAATATCCACATTTCGTCCGGCAAGGGCAGTGGTGATATGGGTGAGACTGATGCCATAGGAGCGCATCCGCTCGGGATCCACTTCCACGTCAATTTCCCGTTCTTTTCCACCGGCCACTTCTATGGTTCCGGTGCCGGGTACGGTAAGCAATTGTGGCAGCAGTCGCTGCTGAACCCAGTCGCGCAGTTCGATGGGCGATCGTACCGGACTGCTGAAAGCCATTTCGAAAACGGGGTTTTGCGATGGGTCCATCTTCATCAGTCTTGGCGGATCGATGCCCTGGGGAAGTTCGGCGCGGGCCCTTTCGAGCTGGCGGGCGGCATCCTGAAGGGCAATATCAATGTCGGTTCCCACTTCAAAAAACATTTCGATATACGTACGGCCTTCAGATGCTCGTCCATGGAGTTCGGCCAGATTTTCAGTGGCCGACAGGTTTTTTTCGAGCACCCGGGTTAGTTGTTCTTCAATGACTTCGGGCGTTACTCCAGGGTAGTTTACCACCACACGAATGTGAGGGTAGGCTACCTCGGGTAGCAGGCTCATAGGCAGCCGGCCCGAAAATAAAATACCAATGATGATAAGTGCGGCAGCCAGCGACATGGTGCCGATGGGATGCTCAACCGCCCACGATGATATACCGGAAAATTTCTTTTTCATCTGATCACAATCTTTAAAAAAACAAAGGGATGGCATCCCTTCTTTGGTCAACTATTTGGTTATTTTGAGCAATCAAAAATATTATTCTTTTATTGAATGATTTAAAGGAAAAGGGATGCCATCCCTTCTGGAATGTAAAAGGGATGGCATCCCTTCTTTGATCATCTGCCTGGTTAATTTGAATAATCAAAAGCTTTTTTAATTGAGTGGTGAACAGATTCAGGGATGCCATCCCTTCCGGAAAATTTCGCCGGGAATTCCTCGTTCTCCGTTCTCCGTTTTTCGTTCACTCCTCCCTGAACCCATACCTCCTGAAGTTACCCGTAACCCGCACGGGCCTGTCCTCACTAAGATTGGCAATATTACCTGCAGCTACTTCTTTACCTTCTTCAAGTCCTGAAATGATCTCCACCCAGCCATCACGTTCTGCACCTGTTGTTACATCCCGCCTGCTGATGCCTTCTCTGTCATCAGAAAGCACAAAAACCACTTGTTGTCCGTTTTTTTCCACAACCGCTTCTTTGGGAACGGAAATTACATTACGTCTGTCATCCAGTACAAAGCGGGCTCTGGCGAGGTAACCGGGCTTAACCGGTTGATCCAGACTTACCTGATCAATTTCCACTTCCACTGTAAACAGGCGGGTAATGCCGTCGGCAGAGGGGAAGATGCGGCGTATTTTTCCTAAATAGGGCTTATCTCCAAATACATCAAAATACAATTCCAGGTTTTGTCCTTTTTCAAGGCTGGCCACATCCAGTTCAGAGAGTGCCGGACGCATAACCAGCAGGTTATGGTCTTCTATGGTAAATAGCCGGTCATTAACATTGGCTGTGGTGCCCGGTTCAACGAGTTTGGCTGCTACTACGGCATCAATCGGAGCAGAAATCTCTCCCAGGTCAACTTCCACTCTCCACAATTCTTTTTCTGCTTCTGCTCTTTCCAGTGCCACCTGGGCATTTTCAAATTCGGCCGGGGTTATTACATCCTGTTCAAACAGCGTTTTTTGCCGGTCGTAATTCAGGCGGGCTTCTTTCAGGGTAGCTTCTGCATTGCGCAGTTGTGCCTGCTGGCGGCGTGTATCCAGCCGGGCAAGCACCTGACCTTTTCGCACGCGGTCGCCCTCTTCAAAATTAACTTCCATTACCTGTCCGGCAGTGCGGGCAGTAATGTATACCCTAAGATAGGCCACCACCGGTGCCGATACGGTGCGGATGTCCGAAAGGTCTCTTTTCTGAGCGGTGGATGTTAATATGGATTGGGATCTCTGGCCTTCTGAAGCTCTTTCAGAAGAAGAATTGCAGGACGCAATCCATAATACAAGGGCCAGGATAGTGAAAGTTAGTACTCTATTTCCCATAAAAAGTTGTATAAAATCGGGTTTTCTGTCTCTTGATCAAATGTAAGAAATATTCAGTGAAGGTTTATGGGTTTTTACATTTCTTCTGAACCGAAAAATTTTTTCAATGTTATTAATTTTTGAAGAACAACTGATTTTGTTTCAATTCGGAATTCCAAAGGTGGAAGGGCGTAATTTTTATTTCAGGGCTACGCTCCTTACCTGGCCTGTGTATATTGCTATTCTACTACGAAGGTTGCGGGGCTAACGCCCCAATAAATTAACTTACCAATCTTATAAAATTAGAGTTGTTATAATAAAAAACAATATGAAAAATGGTTGAGTATCTGGAATTAATCATTTGGGAAAAGCAAGATTTTTATTATGCTGATGATTATTTCACTTAATAATCAATTCAGGGTAGTTTTTAACCCATAGGAATAATTAATAGTTGGTTACAAAACCATTTCAGCATCCATCAAAAAAATCCCCATCTCACCCTCAAAAAACCCAAAAAATCCTTACTTTTAGCATGATAGATTTGCAAAAAAAGGAAAAGATATGTGTGAAAATAAAAGAGTGAGATTTTTTACCCCTGTTTACGAGTTTCATATGGAAAAGAAGCTTCGTCGGAAATATGAAATTGAAGAGGCTTTTTTCTCCACCAACGGAAATATTCTGTTTACGGATTTTCGGGCCGTAAGGCTTTTTGTGCATAAGATCAATAAAACCCGTAAGCCCGATCAACATATTTATCCAGGTGAAGTAAACGGGGCAGGATTGCTGGAAGAGATCTTCCATTTTGTGTTTCGGGAGTACGAAAAAAAACGCAATCCAAAAGTGTTTGCAAAAGCATTTGTTCATCTGGAAAAGACTTTTGGGGAGAAGGATCTTGCGGATATGCTTCTTGATTTCCTTGAAAAATTTCCGTCCACACCCATATTCAATGCTCAGCTTACCATCGATGAATATCTGAAAGGGAAAACCGAGGGTCGTGCCAACAGCCATATCTGCCTGGAGGAGCTTGTTATGCTTTTCTTTGCCAATTTTAATCCTGCCAATGAAAAACTGAAGGAATTTTTTGATGACAAGCACCTGGACGATCCTGTTACATTCCGGCGGATGATTGATGAACTGGAAGACTTTTTTGAAGAGCAGCCCGGTTTCGGACCCGATGATCAGGATATTTTCAGCCTTTTCAAAACGCCCATACTCAATGCTCCTGAGGATATCAGCAAACAGATTGATTTCATTCTTGAGAAATGGAAGCAATTCCTTCCCGAAAAAATTCTTAACCAGCTGCTGAAAAGCAAAGACCTTTTGCGCGAAGATGTTCGTTTCGATACCATGGGCGGCAATGGCGGGCCGCCAACCATTGCACCACGCTACAAGGGTATGGGTGAAGAAGCCGGTATGTTTACCCTGGGAAAATCGGGTTACAAATACCTCGAGGACGCTGAAAAAGACTACGAAGAGCACGAGCAGTTTACCCAGGATGTACACTGGATGCCCAGCGTGGTGATGCTGGCCAAAAACACTTACGTATGGCTCGATCAGCTTTCCAAAAGATACGGCCGCGAAATTAAACGGCTTGACCAGGTTCCGGACGAAGAGCTGGATCGGATTAAACGGTCGAATTTTACAGGATTATGGCTTATTGGTATCTGGGAGCGCAGCGAAGCATCGCGCCGTATTAAGCACATCATGGGAAATACCGATGCGGTTTCTTCGGCTTATTCCCTCTACGATTATGTAATTGCAGAAGATCTGGGTGGCGAAGAAGCCTACCAGAACCTGAATGAACGCACTAAGACCCGTGGCATCCGGCTGGCCAGCGATATGGTACCCAACCATACCGGGATTTATTCCAAATGGGTAATTGAAAATCCTGATTATTTTATACAGGCTCCTGCACCGCCTTTCCCGGGTTATACATTTAACGGAGAAAACCTGTCGCAGCATCCCGATTATGATATCAGAATTGAAGATGGTTATTTCAGCAAAACCGATGCAGCAGTGGTGTTTCAACGCATCAATAAAAAGACCGGTGAAACCCGTTACATCTATCATGGAAACGATGGTACGGTTATGCCCTGGAACGATACTGCCCAGCTTGATATGCTAAAGCAGGAAGTGCGTGAGGCTGTGATTCAGAAAATATTTGAAGTAGCCCGCAGGTTTTCCATCATCAGGTTTGATGCCGCAATGACCCTGGCCAAAAAACACTTCTCGCGACTCTGGTACCCGCGACCCGGCTCTGGTGGCGATATTCCATCCAGGGCTGATTATGCTATGACTCAGAGGGAGTTTGATGCACTTTTCCCTGTAGAATTCTGGCGCGAGGTGGTTGACCGCATGAACGCCGAACTGCCTGAAACCCTTTTGCTGGCTGAAGCCTTCTGGTTTATGGAAGGGTATTTTGTGCGCACTTTGGGAATGCATCGTGTGTATAACTCCGCATTCATGCACATGCTCAAAAATGAAGAGAATGAAAAATACCGCGACCTGATCACCAATACCCTGGAATTTGAACCCGAAATCCTGAAACGATATGTGAACTTCATGAGCAATCCCGATGAAGAAACCGCTATCCGTCAGTTCGATACCGGCGATAAATATTTCGGGGTTTGCATGCTCATGAGCACATTGCCGGGATTACCCATGTTTGCCCACGGACAAATTGAAGGGTACAGCGAAAAGTACGGTATGGAATACCAGCGTGCTTACTACAATGAAGAACCCACTCAATGGCTTGTTGAAAAGCATGAGAGAGAAATATTCCCGGTTACACGCAAACGGTATCTTTTCAGCGAAGTTTTTCATTTCAATATTTTTGATTACATCGATAGCTATGGCAATGTGAATGAAAATGTATTTGCATTCACCAACCGTTATGGAAATGAGCGGGCACTGGTTTTGTACAATAATAAATATGAACAGGCCCATGGACACATCAGATTTTCAGCTCCCAAACTAACAGCCGCGGGAAATGGCAAAGAAACCCTTACTGTTAGCCTGGTACAGGCACTGGATATGAAGGGTGGTGACAAAATTTTTTATGCTTTCCGCGAACACATATCGGGTTTGGAGTATCTGAAAAAAGGCAACGAAATTCTGGAAAACGGCTTGCACTGGAACCTGAATGGCTTTGAATACCGCCTTTTCTGGGAGTTCAGAGAAATTTATGATGAAACGGGCGAATACGAAAAACTCTACAGGGACATGGGTGGTGAAGGTGTTTCATCCATTGAGAAAGCAATCGAAGAAATACAGCTGCAGCCTCTTCATGATTTTTACGAAGCCTTGTTTTCTGAAGATATCATCAACTTTATCGTAAACAGAGTACTTGATGAAAACAGGAGTATTCAGCAAAAACCGGGATACAACCTCCTGAAAAGTCGTTTTGCAGGCTTTATTGAAAAAATGAAGGATTATGGTTACCTGAAGGCTGCTGAATCTGAAGTGCTTTCCGGGAATTTTATCACCTACGTCAGAAGCATCGAAAAAGCATTTGATTTCATTTTCGTGAAGGAAAAGCACATGAAGGAGTATCTTCAAAAATATGGATTGTCATCTTTAAATGAACTGCTTACCATCGGAAGTAAAAGTTCATACCGCGAAAACCTGGTGCTTTTACTTGCATACTATTCCATAAAAACCATTCAAAATGAGTTGCCCGAAAAAGAAGATGATGACCTTTTACAGAATACCAGACTTTACTGGCCTTTGCAGAAGATCCTTAAAAGAACAGGAAGAGGTGATCTTTCCATTACACGGGATATAAACCTCCTGATGTTGCTCCTGAAAGAACATGGAAACTTGTTTGATTTCAGCAAAATAAAGCAGGACGAAACAAATTTTGACATCGATAAAGTTCACTACAGGGAATTGATGGATCAGAAAATTGCTAAAGCCCTGGAAATGCTTGATGATGAATTTATCAGAAACTTTATGGGTGTAAATGAATACAGGAATATTATTTACTTTAGCAAAGAGTGCTACCAGGAATTGATCGACTGGTTTTTCAGTATTTCTGTGCTGGGTTACTTTACCTATAGCGATGCCGATTTAAGCAAGAGGGAAACCGAACAATTGCAAATCTATATTGGTGAAACTGTCCGGTTTTTAATGAATGCCCGCGAAATGTCAGGCAAAGCAGGATACCAGATGGAACTTCTTAAAAAACAAATCCACAATCAACAGCTTGCAAAAGACTGAAAGTTAATTTGCTGAAATTATGGAATCAATCTTCAAACGAATCATTTTTTTCCTTGTGATCCTTAACGCGGGGTTGGTGAGTGCCCAGATCAAAAATCTGGGTTTATCATTCATTGTTAATTACTCCAGGAACACCTACCAGGCAAGCACCCAGAACTGGTCAGTTTCGCAATCCAGCAGGGGGTTTCTTTATTTTGGAAATAATGACGGGATTCTTGAGTACGACGGAACCTCCTGGAGAGTTTACCCTGTGCCCAATTCATCAGTGGTTAGATCAGTAATGACCCAGGGCGACAGTATTTTTGCAGGAGCTTTTGAAGAAATAGGTTTTCTTGCTCCCGACACGCAGGGTCAACTGGTCTGGAACTCGCTTAACCACCTGATTCCACACGAGTACCGTAATTTTGATGAAATATGGAATATCTTCCGGCATGAGGGCCGGATAATATTTCAATCGTTCAGCTATATCTTTATTCTCGATGGAGAAAACATTAAAGTAATAGAACCGGAAGGGGGTTTTGGGTTTTTGCATAATGCCGGTAATAAATTTTATATTGTTGACAGGGCGAGGGGATTAATGGTTCTGGAAGACGATAGTCTCAGGTTAATGAGTTTACATCCGGTGTTTTTTCGTAATGAAATAACTTCAATATTACCCTACGAAAAAAACGGGATTCTGATCGGTACAAATAATGAAGGTATTTTTATTTGGGATGGATCAGGACTTTCTGTTTGGGAAGCCGAGGTAAACGATTTTATCACATTGCACAGTTTGTTTTCAGGCATCCGGCTTTCAAGCGGCGGTTATGCATTTGGTTCTATTAGTAACGGAGTTTATATTACCGATAATTTTGGCAACGTACTTCAGCATAAGAACCGCGTCAAGGGAATGCAGAGCAATACTGTGCTTGCGTTGTATCAGGATTACAGGAATAATCTGTGGATGGGACTAGACAATGGCATTGATTTTATTGAAATAAGCTCACCCATTTCTATACTCAATTACAACTTCAACATAGAAACTGCCTACACAAGCCTGATATTTAATGATATACTTTATGTGGGCACCAACCAGGGGCTGTATGCTGCCCCTGTTGATGACCTGGAAAATTTTTCATTCGATACAACCAAATTTCAGCTGATCAAAGGAACAGAAGGGCAGGTTTGGGAACTTGAAATCATTGATAATACTTTGTTGTGTGGCCATAATATAGGATGTTTTCAAATCGATGGATTTATTGCCAGGCAGGTTTCTGATATAAGGGGTTTCTGGTCATTTCTTAAACCTGGAACTGTTGATAATTTAGTTATTGCAGGAACATATACCGGACTGGTAAGACTGCAGAAGCAGGGAAACCGCTGGCAATTTCTGGATGAGGTGGAAGGATTCAGAGAATCAAGCCGGAGCATGTATGCCGACGACAAAGGATATCTTTGGATATCACACGGATACAGGGGGCTTTTCAGATTATCACCATCAGAAGATTTCAGCCATGCGGGCAATATGGAGTTTTTCAGAGACGACCTGGGGTTACCCCCCCAGCTTCCCTACAATATTCAAACCATAAACGGAGAAATGATCATAACGGCCTATAATGGCATTTACACTTATGACTACGAGAAACACACATTCATGCATCACAATGAGTTGAGTGAACTTTTCGAAGGGAAGGGTTTTATTGATAAAATACATCAGGACAGGTACGGAAATCTCTGGTACTTTACCATCGATCATCTTGGTGTAATGCGGCTTCTGGAAGACGGTACCTTCAGAGATATTACCGCACCATTTTCCGGGATAAACAGTTTTCTCATCCCCGCCTTTCAGAATATTTTCGTGAAGGACAACAACAATGTTTTTATCGGCACTCAGAACGGGCTGGCGCACTACAGCCCGGCCATCATTAAAGACTACAGTCAGCCTGAACAGGTATTTTTCCGCGAAGTTTCATTTTATGGCAGACTTGAGCCGGAAACTTTCTTCACCATGAATGAAGTTATGGAAAATTCAAGCAACCATAAGGTAAAGATGCCCTTTGCACTCAATTCTGTCATGTTCAAATTCACAACACCGGTTTATGAAAATCCTGACGAAGTAAGATTCTCATTTAAGCTCAGGGGGTTTGATGAGCAGTGGTCTGCCTGGGATGTGGTAAATTTAAAGGAATATACCAACCTGCGCGAAGGCAATTATGTATTTGAGGTAAAGTCTTTAAATGCATATGGCGTTGAAAGTCCTGGGCGCGAATTTCATTTTGTGGTTGATCCGCCGTTTTTGCGTTCGCAAATTGCTTATTTTGTCTATGCAATTCTTCTGTTCATGATTGTTGCCGGTAATTTTTATTTCGTAAGAAAAAGGATGCTCAAAATCAGGCAAGGAGAAAAAATCCGTCATGAAAAAAGACTTGCACAAAAAGAGCAATTGTTCAAAGAGCAAACAGCACTGAGTGAAAAAGAAATCGTTCATTTACGCAATGAAAGCCTGCAGGCAGAGATGAAGCATAAAAACAAGGAGCTGGCAAATGCAACTCTGCACCTCATTCAGAAAAACAGAACCCTTACCGGGCTGAAAAATGATCTTAGTAAACTGCTTAGAAACTTTCCGTCAGAAAGTCCTGATAGACAGAATGTAAATAATTTACTGAAAAAGGTTAACAAAGATCTGCGAAACGAAAAAAACTGGGAATTATTCAATAATTACTTTGACGAAGTACATCAGGATTTTATAAACCGGATCAAGGAAAAACACAATGACCTAACGCCCAAGGAATTAAGAATGTGTGCATACTTGCGTATGAATATCTCAACCAAAGAGATCGCTCCCCTGATGAATATTTCAGTCCGTGGCGTTGAAATCAGCCGTTACAGGTTAAGAAAAAAGCTGAATCTCAATCGCGACGCTAATCTTACTGAATACATCATGTCTTTCTGATCCTGGCAAAAATGCTGAACTTTCCGTAATACCAGGTGAATTCTTTGTAAAAAAAAGAGTCTGAAAATTTGCTCTGTTGCATACCTGAAAACCCAAAAACGTTTTTGTTTCTGAGAAACAAACATTTTTAATTTTAAATTTCAAAAACAACTGATAAACAATTATATAAAATCTTTATGATGTAATATTGATGTATTCAAAAACAGCAATGCTGAATTATTGATGCATAAAAAAATTTGGTAATGCCAACGTTTGCGGTTTCCTTTGTTAAAAATTTGTTAATTCCGGAATCGTTTTCGGAATATCTTTATTATATTTATAAACCCTTAACAAAATTTTTTTAATCATTCATTAAACAACTTAAAAACAACACAATTATGAAAAAGAACAAATTTGATTTTTTGAAAAAATTTATTGTGATCTTCGGGCTGCTCCCTGTATTTTTATTTACAGCCTGCAGCGACGATGACGATCCTGTATTGGAAGATCCCATTGCAACTTTCCAGTATGAGATCAGTGATCAAAATTGGCTTGAAGTTACCTTCATGAATTTCTCTTCCAATGCAACATCCTACAGCTGGAATTTTGACGATGGTAATTCTTCAACCGAAGAAAATCCTACCCATGTTTATGCTGAAGCAGGTAACTATGATGTTACATTAACTGCATCAAATGCTGCAGGGGCTTCTGCAAGTTTTACCCAAACCATTGAAATAAAGGACCCGGATGAAGCTTTGGCTTTGCTGGCAGGTCAAACCTCCAAAACCTGGAAACTTTACAGGGTAGATGCAAGTATGGGTGTAGGACCCAACATTGATGCACCTTACGACTGGTGGTTCCTGGAAAATAATGGCTCACGTCCGTGTGTTTACTTCCATGAATTTACTTTTACCAGAAATATGGAGTATATCTTCGATGATAAAGGCTCTTTCTGGGGCGAAGGTGGTATATTTAATGAGTCTGTTGAAGGTACATGTTTCGAAGCTATTCCTGGAAACATGATTGGCCCCAATGGAGAAGACCTCAGTGCATGGTTAGGAGCAACTCACCAGTTTGAGTATGTACCATCAACAAATACTGTTACTTTGATTGGAGAGGGCGCATGGATTGGAATACCTAAAGTAGCCACAGACGGTGAAGTAAGTTCTCCACAAACCAGTGTATCTTTCAAAATAGAAATTACTCAACATGATGGTTATGACCACATGTACGTTAAGTTTATTTACGACTGGGGTGTTTGGGTATTTAACTATGCTTCTTACTCTGATCCTAACTTAGAACCAGATGTGGTAGAAGAAGCGGAGCCATGGGGTGAGGATCTTCCGAATCTGACTCCCACAGAACTTGGTCATACATTTGAGTCCGAAACAAGTTTTGACCACCTTGGTGCTATTGGTGGAACATCAGTAATTACAGTGGGTCAGGACGATCCTGCTGGTGGTGAAACTAAAGTTGGAATGTTTGAAAGAGTAGCTGGTCAGCAGTGGCAGGAAGCTCAGCTCAGGACATATCCTGATCTTTATGATATCCAGTTTGATAACTTTGATGTTGCTAAAATTGATATTTATATTCCTTCTGATACTGACTTTACTGAAGGCGGACTCCAGAGATTCTTTGTGTTCGGTTTTGCCGATATGAGTCAAACCCAGGAATGGTGGAACAGCCCTACACAGTTCTTTACAGATGGAGACGATGTTGTGGTTGGCGAATGGCATACCTACACATTTGATCTCACGGATGTTAAAGAACGTGAAGACATCGATATGATCTTCCTCGGTATTGGTGGTGGCGGCCACGAGGCAGGCGGTATATTCTATGTACGTAACCTCGTTTTTGAATAATCTACCCAACTGAAAGGGATTGCCGGAGAAATGATCCGGCAGTCCCTTTTTCTTTACATTAATACATATGCACTATTTACTTCCCGGAATTTTTGTAATTGTTTCCCTGTTTTTAACCATCTCATGTTCAGATGATGTTATCGATGATTCCGGAGATCCGGCAAACCTTAAGGTAGAGGTTACCTATGCGGATGACGGAAGCGGTTATGTGCAATTGCTGGCCACAGCCGATAATGTAAAAGAATTTGAGTTTCGGCTTGGCAATAACCAGGAACCCGATGAAGTCAATACAACCGGAATTTTTGAATATACTTTTGAAAATTCGGGTATTTATGAAGTTGATGTTCGTGCCATAGGGGCATCCGGAAGATTTCTCAGGTCGGTTATTATGCTTACTATTGAGTTGGCAGGCGATGATGTTTCGGTGGATCAGGGATATACCACTCCCATGCAATATGATGGATGGGACCTGGTATGGAATGATGAGTTTGAAGGAAATTCTGTGAATACAGATTACTGGACATTTGAAATCGGCGATGGATGCCCAAACTTGTGTGGCTGGGGAAACAATGAATGGCAATATTACAGATCTCAGAATGCCTGGGTAGAAGGTGGTGTATTAACCATTGAGGCCAGAAGAGAAAATGTGGGCAACAGAAATTATACATCAGCCCGCATGAAAACCCAGGGTAAAAAATATTTTACCTATGGACGTGTTGATATCCGGGCTCTTTTGCCGAAAGGCCAGGGAATATGGCCTGCATTGTGGATGCTGGGGGAAAATATTACTTCGGTTAGCTGGCCCGCCAGTGGCGAAATTGATATTATGGAAATGATTGGCGGAAATGGCCGTGAAAATCAGGTGCATGGTACTGTGCACTGGGATTCTAACGGACATGCTCAGGCCGGCGGTTCCTACACTTTGCCCTCAGGAACTTTTGCAGATGAATATCATGTTTTCTCCATCATCTGGGATGAAAACCTTATAAGATGGTTTGTCAACGATATTCAGTATTACCAGATTGATATCACCCCTGGGCACATGACAGAGTTTCATGAAGACTTTTTCTTCCTGTTTAATGTGGCAGTGGGTGGAAACTGGCCGGGTTACCCTGATGGAACAACCGTTTTTCCACAACAAATGCGGGTAGACTATATCCGCGTATTTCAAAAAAACTAATCTCTGCTGAAGTCAATCGCCATAGTTAATGGCAGGAGTCTTTGGTTATTTTAAGAAAAATATTATTAAAAATATTCACCTAAACCCAATTAAGATGAAGAAACACTTACTGTACTTTATATTCCTGATGGCAGGAATTTTAAGTGCTACTATGCTTCAGGGGCAAACCCTGAGGGGAGTTGTGACTGACAGGATTACCGGTGAAACCTTACCCGGTGCAAACATAATTATCGTTGGCACCACCCAGGGAACGGTTACCAATATCGATGGAGAATACAGTCTGAATCTTGCCCCCGGAACTTCGAATATTACTTTTCGTTTCCTGGGATATCTCCCCCAAACCATTGAAGTTACCATTGCGGAAGATGAAACGATCATCCGTAACATTGAATTACAAGCCGATATTGCTACATTCGATGAAGTTGTGGTAATCGGATATGGTACACAGAAAAAGAAAGTAGCAACCGGTGCTATTGCCAGTGTAAGCGATGAAGAAATTACTGCAACCCCCGTGCTGCGTATCGAACAGGCTATGCAGGGAAGAACAGCCGGTGTGCAGGTAACCAACCTTTCCGGGCAGCCCGGTGAAGCGCCTACAGTGCGGATCCGTGGAGCCGGTACAACCGGTAATGCCGCACCGCTTTACGTGGTGGACGGTATGGTAGTTGGCGGTATAGATTACCTGAACCCCAATGATATTGAGTCAGTGGATGTGCTCAAGGACGGTGCATCAGCTGCTATTTATGGTGCCAGGGCTGCCAATGGTGTAGTGCTTATCACCACCAAATCTGGTACAGAAGGACAAATGAATGTCACTTACTCAGCTTACCAGGGTATTCAAAATGTAGCTAAGCAGATCGAAATGCTTGATGCCGATCAGTATCGGATGTTCATGAATGAAGGAGCCCGCAATGCCGGTCTTTCCGAACCATTCGATCTTAGTGAAATAGCAAAGTATAATACCAACTGGCAGGATGAACTTTTTGAGAGAAATGCCCCTATTTTTAATCACGATATTTCTGTAAATGGAGGCACGGAGCGATCTACCTATTCATCATCTTTAGGCTATTTCTCACAGCAAGGTATCATAGGTGGTGATAAGTCACAATTTGAGAGGATTTCTGCAAGATTGAATACACGTCATAAGGTAACTGACTTTTTCAACTTTGGAAACAATATTTCTTATTCCCACATATTCAGAAGAGGGATAGCAAGTAACACTTCCTTTAACGGAGCTTACAGCAGTGCACTCAATATTGATCCGCTCACACCCGTTTATGAAGAAAATGAAAACATTCTTGACCAGTATCCCTATAACTTCGAACCCGTTGTAACTGACGACCAGGATAGGGTATACGGCATTTCCAATTACATTGGTGCTGAAATTGTAAACCCATTGGCTCTGCTTGAAACCCAGAGAGCTAAAACCCGTGTAGATAAAGTTGTAGGTAATATTTTTGGTGAGTTGGAGCCTCTGGAAGGTTTAACTTTCAGGACCAGTGCCGGTATCGACCTGGCGTATGTTGTAAATGATTCGCATACCCCTCTGTTCTTTTTGAATGGAGCTCAGAACAATACCGAAAAAACCAACGTTTCAAAAAATATTCAACGTTATTTTACCTGGGACTGGGAAAATACAGTGAATTATAACAGAGAGTTTGGCGGACACAATCTTTCTGTATTGGCAGGTGTATCTGCCAGAAAAGAAAATTTTGAAGACCTCTCAGGTTTCAATGCCCAGGTGCCCATTGTTGATCCTAATCATGTATACCTGAATATGGCTACCGATACAGTTTGGACAGCCTATGGCGGTGCATCGCATTATGCACTTGCATCAATGTTCGGTAGGATATTGTATGATTTTGAAAGCCGATATGCCTTTAATCTTACCCTTCGCCGTGATGGTTCTTCAAACTTTGGTTCCAATAACCGTTTTGGTATATTCCCTTCAATTGGTGCAACATGGATCATCAGTGAAGAAGGATTTTTCCCTGAGTTTGATGCATTGGATATCCTAAAAGTAAGAGCATCATGGGGTATCAATGGTAACGATGATATTGGTCGTTTCAGATATATTTCTACAATCAACAAGAGCAGAGGGTATATTTTCGGAGCAGGAAGAGCTTTTGGTGCATCACCCTCATTTGTTGAAAATGCCGATCTCAAATGGGAAGAATCAGAACAACTTAACTTTGCCCTTGATTTTGGATTTTTCAATAACCGTCTTTCAGGTTCTCTGGATTACTATATCAAAACTACACGCGATTTGCTTGAAATTATTCCCATTCCCGGACATGTGGGCAATGACCCACCTTTTTCCAATGTGGGTAGTGTGGAAAACAAGGGGGTTGAATTAGCTCTAAACTATAGAAATTATGACAGAGACCTCAGGTATTCCGTTGGCGTGAATGCTGCATATAACGAAAACAAGATGACTGTTATTGGTAATGAAGAAGGAGTTCTTCCCGGAGCAACATGGGCAGTTGCCGGTATGGTAACACGCGCTGAACTTGGCTTACCCATCGGTTATTTCTGGGGTTACAGAACTGATGGTATATTCCAGAATCAGGCAGAAGTTTTCCAGCATGTTAACAGTGCCGGACAAATGCTTCAACCCAATGCTAAACCCGGCGATGTGCGCTTTGTTGATGTAAATGGTGATGGCAGAATCACTGCCGATGACCGCACCATGATTGGAAATCCAACACCCAAATGGACTTTGGGGTTGAATTCAAACCTTGAATACAGACAATTTGACCTTAGCTTGCTGATCATTGGTACCTACGGAAACGACATTTTTAATGGTATGCAAAGGCCCGACCTTCGTTTTACCAACCGTACGGTTCATGCTCTTGACCGCTGGACCGGTGAAGGAACATCCAACACCGTACCTCGCTATACCTGGGTGGATACCAACAACAATAACAGGATCTCTGATTTGTATATCGAAGATGGATCTTTCCTGAGATTGAAAAATATCCAGATTGGTTATACCATTCCCAGAACTGTTCTTAACAGGATCCAGGCCAATACCTGGAGAATATATGTTTCTGCTGAAAACCTGCTTACCCTCACAAATTACACGGGTGCTGACCCTGAAATCGGCGCCATGAGTTCATTTGATATCGGTATTGACAGGGGTATTTATCCACAGTCCCGCACATTCAGGCTGGGTACAAGTATCACATTCTAAAAAGGACTTGAACTATGAAAAATTTAAAAATAAAATCCGTATTAGCACTGCTTGCCATTTTTTTGTTCAATGCATGTAGTGAAGATTTTCTGGATCTGAAACCTCTGGACCAGGAAGTAACAACCAATTTTTACAGCACGGAAGAAGAGGCATACCAGGCCCTGGTAGCTATATATGATGTACTTACTTATCAATCAACGCCCGGTGTAAGCTGGATGCCTTTTATTACGGTTTCCGATGCATTGTCTGACGATGCCTTTGCCGGTGGTTCCGATGCCAATGATGGTTTTGAGTGGGACCAGCTCAGCAATTACAGGGCTCAAACTACAAGCCCCATTGCTCATGCCATCTGGATCAAGAACTATATAGGTATTTTCAGAGCTAACCTTTTTCTTGAGGTAATTGATGATATTGATGCCAGCGATGATTTCAAAAAGAGAACCATTGCCGAAGCTAAATTCCTAAGGGCTTATTTCTACCTTGAACAGGTTCGCTTTTTTGAAAACATTCCTTTGCTTACAGAAACAATCAAAGGACCATCGGAATATACCCAGGAGCAAAATACACCCCTGGAAGTATATAATCAGATCGCACTGGATCTGGTGGAAGCAATCGCCGACTTGCCTGAATCTGTTCCTGCCGTGGAAGCAGGAAGGATTACCAAATGGGCTGCACAAGGGCTGCTTGCCAGGGCATATCTCTTTTACAATGGTGTTTATGGAGGTGATCTTACAGCCGGAAGCACAGCAGTAAACCGTACTTATGTTCTGGAACAACTCGAAGATCTTATTCTTAACAGCGGACATGATCTGTTTGAAGATTATTCGCATAACTTCAGCCTGGTGGGCGAATTTGGAATTGAATCTGTTTTTGAAATTTCCTATGGAGATACACCTCCCTGGTGGGATTGGGGTTACGTAAGGGGAGGTAATGGTAACCTGGCTGCACAAATGCAAGGGCCAAGGGTTACAGGATCTCAGAACTGGGACCGTGGCTGGAGCTTTGCCCCGGTTAGCCACAAGCTTTATGAGTTTCTGCAGGATGATCCAAGACGTCCATATACCATCGTATTGGAAGCGGAGCTGGATGGCAGCCTTGTAAAAGGATATCAGCATACCGGTTATTTCTCAAGAAAGTATACATCTGATGCCGAGCATTGGGGTGCCGACGGGCAGTTTGAACTGAATCGCACTGCAAATCACCGTGTAATTCGTTTCTCTGATGTACTTCTTATGGCGGCTGAACTTGACAGCCCCAACAAACAGGTTTATCTTGACAGAGTGCGTGACAGGGTAGGATTAGATCCGGTACCGGCAACCCTTGATAATATATTAAGGGAACGCAGGCTGGAACTTTCACTGGAGGGTATTCGTTATTGGGACGTACTTCGCCGGGGTCTTGCTTATGCAACCCAGGAATTTACCTACTCAGGTATCAGAGGACCCAACTATGAAGGTGACCAGGTAATCTTTGATGCAGCTTTCAATGCAGCCACCAAAGGATTTTTACCCATTCCACAGACGGAAATTGACCTTTCAGGGGGAGCATTTGTGCAAAATGACGGGTATTAAATCTGTCTGAAGCCGGGGTCGTTTCTCATCCTTAACGGTCATAAAAAGAGTTTCTTTTAAAGAGCGTTATTGAAACCGGAATGATCGAAGGGGATGAGAAAACCCGGCTTATTTTTTCGTTTTAAGATACGAACTTAAATTGTTGTTTTTGTTTTACGAAGGTGATTAAACTCATCTGTTAAGGTTTACTTTACCCTTTTTATAGGGCTTTAAAATCCTGAAAAGACAAATACAGGCAAAAGCCACAGCAGAATATCAAATTTCCCAAAACTTTAAAGAGCAATTCCCGATCTATGACAAAAAAAACCTATACCATATTCATATCACTCATTGTAGCACTCGGGGGATTTCTACTGGGCTTCGACAGTGCAGTGATTTCCGGAGCTGTCCCTTTTTATCGTGAGACATTTGGATTAGACTCGGGCTCCATGCTGATAGGGTTTTCCGTTAGCTCACTCATTTTGGGTGCAATTATGGGAAACATCATTGCAGGAAGACTGGCAGACCGTTTCGGACGTAAAAAGATGCTGATGTTTACAGCTGTATTGTTTACACTAAGCGCTATTACGTCTGCCCTTGCCAGCGACATAATTGTTTTCCTTATCGCACGTATCCTGGGAGGACTGGGAGTAGGGATAGCCATTCTTGTAGCTCCCATGTATATTGCTGAAATTGCACCGCGAAAACTCAGGGGCACGCTGGTTACCTTCAATCAGCTCAATATAGTACTGGGTATTTCCATAGCTTATTTTTCCAATTATTATTTCCAGCAAACCATTGCCGATCCTGATTTGAAGTGGCGGATTATGCTGGGAGTGGAAGCAGTTCCGGCAATAGTATACCTTGCACTTCTTTTTACCGTTCCCCGAAGCCCAAGATGGCTCATGCAAAAAGGAAAGGAAGATGAGGCCCTGAATGTGTTGGTAAAAGTACACGGTAAAGCTCAATCGCTTATTGAATATCAGGAAATTGACAGAAGTCTTAAAGAAGAAGTGAACAAGGATAAAGCCCGCTGGTCTGATGTGTTTTCTGCACGCATGAAAACTGTGCTGATCATTGGATTTGGTATTGCCTTCTTTCAGCAGATAACAGGTATCAATGCCATTTTCTATTACGCCCCTATGATCTTTGAGATGGCCGGCGGTGGTAAAGATGCTGCTTTTCTGCAGGCCGCTATCCTGGGTGTTACCAATGTAGTTATGACTGTGGTTGCCATGTTCCTGATCGATAGCCTGGGACGTAAACCTTTGCTATATATGGGTGCTACTGGTATTTTTATTTCGCTTGCCATAGTGGGATTCTCATTTCAGAATGCCCAATACAATATTGACCAGGCAAGCATGCAATCGCTTATGGAGGAAGTTATGGAGATGGATGCCGATGCTGTGCATCTTGCCAATATTCAGAAGCTTACAGAACTTGAGAGCAGGGTTTTTGAAAATGAAGTAGCATTCTTTTCCCTTGTTAAGGAAAAAGTGGGTCAGGATACCTACAACAGTTTTAAGGAAATCATACTGAAACATAGTATTACCATTAACGGGATATGGGTTTTGGTGGGTCTGATCATGTTCGTGGCATCATTTGCCATATCTATGGGGCCGGTTATGTGGACCTTGCTTTCTGAGATCTTTCCCAATAAGCTTCGTGGCCTTGCCATATCCATCATGGGTTTCTGGAATTCTATTGTAAGTTTCTCCGTGGCAACGGTATTTCCGGCACAGCTTGAGTTTATGGGTTCCGGAAAGACCTATCTGATCTATTCCTTTTTCGGACTTCTTACCTTGATTTTTGTATGGCGTTTTGTGCCCGAAACCAAAGGGAAATCGCTCGAAGAATTAGAGTCTAAACTCATAAAATAATACGGAAATGAAAATGTTGAAATTTATTCCGGTAATTATTGCAATGTTATTTTTTGCATGTAATCAGGGAGAAAAACCTGCTGCAGATCCCAGGGAGGCTGGACCTTCCATTGTTGAGATGCGCAATGTTGACGGAAAATACCGGTTGTATGTAAATGATGAAGAGTTTTATGTGAAAGGAGCAGGATGTCAGTATGGCCCCTGTATGGAAATAGCAGCACATGGCGGCAATTCGTTTCGTACCTGGAGTACCGGTGAAACTGCGCAAGCCGCGCTTGAAACCCTTGATAAGGCGTGGGAAAACGGTTTGATGGTAATGATGGGATTGTATGTGGGAATAGAGCGACATGGTTTTGATTACGATGATGAAGCGGCTATAGCAGCACAACTTGAAAGGATACGCAATGAAGTCATTGAATTAAAAGACCATCCGGCACTACTGGGCTGGGGTATAGGTAATGAACTTAATCTCGGATATACCAACAAAAAGGTTTGGAATGCAGTTAATGACATTGCCCGTATGATCAAGGAAGTTGACGGAAATCATGTTGTAACTACCATGCTTGCCGGAATTGCCCGGGCTGAAGTAGAATACATTGCTGAAAACTGCCCTGATCTGGATTTTATTTCCATTCAAACTTACGGAAATCTCATCAACCTTGAACAAAGGCTCAAAAATGCTAATTACGACGGCCCCTACCTTGTCGCGGAGTGGGGACCTACAGGTCACTGGGAAATGCCTGAAACAAAATGGGGTTCTTCTATTGAACAAACATCAGCTGAAAAAGCAGAAGCTATCAGGTTGCGTTACGAGGAGGTTTTACTTGCTGACGAAACCAATTGCATGGGGTCATATGTTTTTCTCTGGGGACAAAAACAGGAACGCACTCCTTCATGGTATGGCTTATTTACCGAAGCAGGCGAAAAGACTGAGGCCATTAACATGATGGAATATCTTTGGACCGGTAAATGGCCCGAAAATATAGCTCCCCGTATGAAAGATATTACCATTGAAGGGTTAGGTGGTCGTTTTGACGATGTTATGCTTGAAAAAAATGCTGAATATACTGTAAAACTAGATGTGGAGCATGCTGAGATGGAGAGTTTGAGTGTTAGAGCTGAGGTTATGCCCGAACCGGTTGAATTAAGCGTAGGTGGCGATTTCGAAGCCAGACCTCCAAGTATTGAAGGATTGATTATCTCAGCAAATACATCTGGAGTTATTTTTAAAGCTCCTGCTGAAAAAGGTGCATACCGAATTCTGGTTTATGTAACCGATGAACACAATCAGGCAGGAACTGCCAATATTCCTTTTTATGTTAATTAATGGAAGTAGTAATCATTTTCTGAAATGATGTTTTTTGGAACAGGTCATTATTTCATAACACTTTTTCATGGTGTTGTTTTGCTGCCGGTCGCAGGGTTGGGAAGGTTCTTCAACGGAAACTTTCTTTAGACCGGCAGCTTTTTTTAAAATGTGTATAAAAAATTTAAATTTCCGCTATATGATCAACGAACAAAGTAAAAAGGTAGAGATGAAGGAAGTTGAATTTGAAAATGAAAACTATTTCAAAATCAGCAATCAGGATGCCATGCGTCCGTTCTTTATGAGTATCGTAAGTGATGCCAATCACTGGATGTTCATTTCAAGCAACGGGGGCCTTTCGGCCGGACGCAAAAACCCTGAATTTGCCTTGTTTCCCTATTATACCGATGATAAGATTACTGAATCGGCTGATACTACCGGAAGCAAAACCATACTCAGGATTCATGCCGAAAACGATGTTCTGATCTGGGAGCCATTTTCTGAAAGATTTACCGGTAAGTATTCCATAAGCCGTAATCTTTATAAGAGTATTTATGGCAATAAAATCATCTTTGAAGAGATCAACCACGATCTGCATCTTACTTTCAGGTACCAGTGGAATTCAGGGAAGGTGTTTGGTTTTATCAGGAAGGCCGAGCTGATCAATAATTCAGATAAAGAATGCAGGATCACCATCCTGGATGGAATTCAGAATATCATGCCCTACGGTGTTCCCAGCGACCTGCAACGATCTACCAGCAATCTGGTTGATGCTTATAAAAGAAGTGAACTGGACCCGGTTTCGGGCATTGGAATTTTTGCACTCAGCGCTATTATTGTTGATAAAGCCGAGCCCAGTGAAGCTTTAAAGGCCAATATAGCATGGTCTCTCGGACTTGAAAATCCAAAGTATCTTCTTTCATCATTACAGCTGAACAAGTTCAGGCAGAAGCATGAAATTCAGGGGGAAAACGACATTAAAGGAGAAAAAGGATCTTACTTTGTTTCCTCTGAAATTTCACTGCCTGGCAATAAAGCCAAAAAATGGCAGATCGTTGCTAATGTTAATCAAAACATTGCACAGATCATTAGTCTTTCAAGTTTAATCAAAGAGGATAAAAACATTGAGAAAGCAATTCAGCAGGACATTGACTCCGGTACCCGGAACCTGATCCGGCTTGTCGCCGGTGCTGATGGCTTGCAGTTTTCGGCAGATAAGCTGAGCGATACCCGCCATTATTCCAATGTGCTTTTTAACATCATGCGCGGGGGTATTTTTGACGATAATTATCAGATCCAAAAAGGTGATTTTGTAAATTACCTGACCGATGCCAACAAAGATGTAGTTGCCAGAAATCATGGTTTTATTCAGAAACTGGAAGATGTATTCAGCCAGTCTGCACTCAGAGATCTTTTACTGGATAGTGATGATGTTGATTTCATCAGGCTTTCCATAGAATACCTTCCTTTAAAATTCAGCCGCAGACATGGAGACCCCAGCCGCCCGTGGAACTATTTCACCATCAATATCCAGGACGAAAAAGACGGCTCTGAAATTCTGGATTATGAAGGTAACTGGCGCGATCTGTTCCAGAACTGGGAAGCTCTTGCTAAATCCTATCCTGAATTTATTGAAGGAATGATCTTCAAATTCCTCAATGCTTCAACTTTCGACGGATACAATCCCTACAGGGTTACAAAGGATGGCTTCGACTGGGAAACCATTGAACCCGACAATCCATGGTCATACATAGGCTACTGGGGCGATCATCAGATCATCTACCTGCAGAAATTTTTTGAGATCATTGAGAATTATCATCCCGGAACCTTGCAATCTTATTTTGATAAAGAGTGGTTTGTATATGCAGCTGTTCCCTATATCATTAAACCCTATGATCAGATTCTGAAAAATCCTAAGGATACCATTGAATTTGACCATAAATGGGATGAAGCAATCAGAAAAAATCGCGAAATGCTGGGAGCTGACGGAGCCTTGCTTACTGCCGGGGGTAATGCGATTTACCATGTTAATTTCCTGGAGAAAATAATGGCAACAGTGTTGGCCAAAATATCCAACTTAATACCTGAAACAGGTATCTGGCTTAACACACAAAGACCGGAATGGAACGATGCCAATAACGCACTGGTAGGTAATGGTGTATCCATGGTTACATTATACTATCTGCATCGTTTTATGAAGTTTTTTCAGAAGGCACTGGACAGATCAGACCTGGAAAACATTAAAGTTTCCAGCGAACTTATTGAGTTTTACCACAGTGTAAGGGAAACCCTTTATGAGTTCAGTCCGTTGTTATCAGCAAACATCAGCGACAAGGACCGGAAAATTATCCTTGATCGTTTAGGTAAGGCAGCTTCAGATTACAGGCAACATATTTATCAAAGTGGTTTCTGGGGTAAAAAAAGAAGTTTGTCATTGTCAGGGTTGAAGAATTTTACCCGGGTGAGCCTTGGTTTTATCGAGCATTCAATCCGTGCCAACAAAAGGGAAGACAAGCTTTATCATGCTTACAACCTTATGACAGCCACAGATACGGAGGTTTCTTGCTCTCATCTCAGCGAAATGCTTGAGGGGCAGGTTGCCGTTTTAAGCTCGGGCTATTTAAGCTCGCAGGAAGCTCTTGAAGTGCTGGACGCTTTGAAAAGCAGTGCACTTTTCAGGCCGGATCAGTACAGTTACATTTTGTATCCCAACAAAAAATTGAACGGATTTTTACAAAAAAATACCATTCCCGAATCTGATGCAAAATCATCAGAACTCATTCAAAAAATGGTTGCCCGCGGAAATAAACAAATTGTTGAGCAGGATATTCAGGGTGGATATCATTTCAACGGGAACTTCAGAAATGCGAAGGATCTTGAAAAGGCCTTGAACGAACTGGCTGACGGAGAGTACAAAGGCCTGGCAGATAAAGACCGTAAGCTTTTGCTGGATATTTTCGAAAAAGTATTCCACCACAAAGCATTTACGGGCAGATCCGGAACCTTCTTTGCCTTTGAAGGGCTGGGCTCCATTTACTGGCATATGGTATCGAAACTGTTGCTGGCCGTGCAGGAATGTTGTCTGAAAGCCTTTGAAGAAAAGGCCGATCCGATTGTTATCGGAAAATTGCTTGATCATTATTATGAGATTGAGGCCGGAATTGGCGTACATAAATCCCCCGAACTTTACGGAGCATTCCCCACCGATCCCTACTCACACACACCCCAACACAAAGGTGCACAGCAACCCGGGATGACCGGCCAGGTGAAGGAGGATATCCTTTCGCGGTTTGGAGAACTGGGGGTGTTTGTAAAAGAGGGGCAATTGTATTTTGATTCTTGCCTGCTTAGAAAAGACGAGTTTCTCAATGAGTCGCAACTGTTTGATTATGTTGATGTGAAAGGTAAAAATGGGCAGATATCACTTGACAAAGGTCAGCTGGCCTTTACATACTGTTCGGTGCCTGTGGTGTATTCTTCATCTGACACTGAGAAAATCATCGTATTCTTCGCAAACGGCAAAAATGATGAAATTGCCGGAAATATTTTAAGCCCGGAAATCAGCAAAAAGATCTTCAAGAGGTCGGGTGAAATTGACCGCCTGGAAGTCTTTCTGAGAATAACCAGATAATCAGTAATATAAAAAAACACAAGCTATGCGAAACTTGCTTAATTTATTAATAATACTAACATTGCTGAGTTTTATGGCATGCAATTTTTCAGGTGAAAGAAAAAGTGAAACAAAACCCTTGCCCGGTCTTCCTCAGTCAGAAGACATGTTACTTACCGGAGTGTCTGAAGCGGTTTGCTATTCGGGTTTCAGAACCGGTCAGCATCCCGACCGGGGAGCGGGAGCTATAAATCCAAGCCATGAGGAGATCCTTGAAGACCTTATGATTCTGAAGGAGCAAACTCCTTTCCGGCTCTTCCGGCTTTACGATTGCGAAGAAAACAGCCAGATGGTGCTGGAAGTGATCAGGGAACACAATCTCGATTTTAAAGTGATGCTGGGTATTTGGCTTCGGGCCGAGATCGACAGCTATGAAACCTGTGAATGGCTTGACGAACCCTGGCCGCAGGAAACACTTGAAATGAACAAAAAACTCAACGATCTTGAAATTCAAAAAGGGATTGAGTTGGCCAATGAGTATAAAGATATCATTGTTGCTGTAAACGTGGGCAACGAAACCCTTGTAAACTGGAACGAACACCATGTAACAGTCGACTCCATAATCACCTACGTAAAAAGGGTTCAGCAAGCCATTGAGCAGCCTGTAACCGTTGCCGACAATTATAAGTGGTGGGCCGATCACGGCCAGGAACTTTCAGAAGTTGTGGATTTTGTATCCATTCATTTATACCCTATATGGGAAGGTAGGGATATAGAGGAAGGGATGAGCTATTCCCTTGAAAACATTGAAGAAGTATTGTTGGCGTTACCCGGTAAGCAGCTGGTTATTGCCGAAGCCGGCTGGGCCACCATAGCATCGGAATTCGGGCCGCGGGCAAGCCAGGAAAAGCAAAAACGATATGTAAAAGAACTTATGGAATGGTCTGTTCAAAACAATGTCACCACTTTTATTTTCGAAGCATTTGATGAAGACTGGAAGGGTGATCCCAACGACCCCATGGGTGCCGAAAAGCATTGGGGGCTCTACACCGTAGACCGTGAACCTAAAAAAGTTGTTGAGATATTTTCTGACTGGCAAGCAGACTGAAAAGGGAAACTAATTGGTTCCAAAAATTGAGTGATCATTTTATCCTGTTAGATTAGAAGCTTTTTTCAAATGAATTTTGCCTGATAAACCTTGAGAAATAATGAGTAAAAACAGAACAAAATTATCAGTTAAGGAAAAAATCGGCTACGGGCTGGGCGATACAGCGTCGCATTTTGTATGGGATATGGTGGGATTCTGGATCCTGATCTTTTATACCGATACTTTTGGTATTTCAGCAGCAGCTGCAGGTACTATCATGCTCATTGCCCGTTTCTGGGATATGTTAAGCGACCCTTTGATGGGTATTATAGCCGACCGCACCAATACACGATGGGGAAAATTCCGTCCTTATTTGCTTTGGATGGCACTGCCATATAGCGTACTCGCTGTGCTCACCTTTACTACGCCCGACTTTGGCCCTACCGGAAAGGTGATTTACGCCGGAGTAACATACTTGCTGTTAATGACTGTTTTTACGGCCATCAATCTGCCTTACTCATCTCTGGGAGCAGTTATGACCTCAGACTCTTACGAAAGAGCAGGATTAAACTCTTACCGTTTCATTTTTGCTTTTGCCGGTCAGTTTATCGTAACGGGTACGGCACTCTATCTGGCTAATTACTTTGGCAGGGGAAATATGGCCCAGGGATATCAATATACGTTAATTCTTTTTGCAACGATCAGTTTTATCCTCTTTATGATCACCTTTAAGTCTACTCGCGAAAGAGTAGCACCACCCCGGGCACAACAGAAAAACCTGAAAGAAGACGTAAAAAATCTTTTCAGGAACGGGCCGTGGGTAATCCTGTTTTTTGTGGGGATCATTTCCTTTGTCATGTTTGCTCTGCAGAACCTTTCCATTGCTTATTATTTTAAATATTATGTCGGACAGGAACAAAGCGTGCAACTGTTTAATATAATCGGTACCGTTGCTCTTATTCTTGGTATACCTTTTTCAAAACCTCTTGCCAAACGATTTGGGAAACGAAACGTGTATATGGCCAGTTCCCTGATTTCCGGCATGTTCTTCATTTTGCTTTATATCCCGGGTACCGACGACGTTTATACAGTTTACACTCTTAATGTTCTGGCGAAATTTACCTATGCCCCTGCGGTACCATTACTCTGGACCATGCTGGCAGATGCAGCAGATTATTCTGAATGGAAATTTCACAGGCGCGCAACCGGGTTGGTATTTTCGGCGGCCACATTTGCCCAGAAAGCCGGATGGGGTATTGGTGGAGCCCTGGCAGGATGGATGCTTGCAATATTCCGCTTTGTACCCAACGTAGAACAAACAGCAACATCGCTCAACGGTATAAAACTGATGATATCTGTATTCCCGGGAATACTGTATATGTCCTGTGCTATACTCCTTTATTTCTATGCCATTGACCAGAAGACATGTCTGGAAATGGAAAAAGACCTGGAGCAACGCAGGGCAGAAGATTAGAAAAACAGTTACCTGGTATAATTGCAAACAAGGACATAAACTTATACAATAACTATGAAGCGGACAACTTTATTCCTGTTTTCAGTCCTGGCAGCACTGCTGATGTTCTCTTGCACCCCGGGCCAGGAACCTTTGGGGAAAACTGCAGCTGAGATATTAGGCAACCCTGACTATCAGGCAATTTCCTATGGAGGCTATCGCGAAATCACAAGGGATATTCAGCCCACCATTCCACAGTTGAAGGAAGACATGAAAATATTATCTGCCATGGGTGTTAAAATATTGCGAACCTACAATGTGCATCACGATGAGGCTGCTAATCTTCTGGAGGCTATAAGCCAGATGAAAGCTGAAGACCCGGAATTTGAAATGTATGTCATGCTGGGTGCCTGGATAGACTGTAAAAATGCCTGGACGGACCTTCCTGATCGCATAAGGGATCAGGAAAGCCCCCGAAATGCTGTTGAAATAGCCCGTGCTGTTGAACTTACTCAACAATACCCTGATATCGTAAAAATTATTGCCGTTGGCAACGAAGCCATGGTGCACTGGGCATGGGATTATTATGTTGAGCCGGGTATTATTCTTTACTGGGTAAATCACTTGCAGCACCTTAAGCAGCAAGGGGAATTGTCCGAAGACCTGTGGATCACCAGCTCCGACAATTTTGCATCATGGGGTGGTGGCGGTACAGAGTACCACAAGGATGATCTGAATAACCTCATTGAAGCAGTTGATTTCATTTCTATGCATACATACCCCATGCACGACACCCATTACAATCCCGAATTTTGGGGCGTACCGGAAGATGAAGAACACTTGTCAGATCTTGAAAAAATTCATTCGGCCATGGAACGAGCCATGGATTATGCCATTTCTCAATACCAGAGTGTGGTTGATTACATGCAAAGCCTGGGGTTAGATAAACCTGTCCATATTGGCGAAACCGGCTGGGCCACCATATCCAATGAGTTTTATGGAGATGAGGGTGCAAGAGCCATTGACGAATATAAATCTGCGCTTTTTTACCGGGATATGCGAGAATGGACCAACCGCGAGAATATTTCCTGCTTCTATTTTGAAGCTTTCGACGAACAATGGAAAGATGCGGCAAACCCGCTGGGATCAGAAAATCATTTCGGACTGATCAACTTGCAGGCTCAGGCTAAATACGCCCTGTGGGAACTGGTGGATGACGGAACCTTCGAAGGTTTAACCCGCGACGGAATGCCCATTACCAAAACCTTCAATGGCGACAGGAATGCAATGATGAAAACAGTGAAGGTGCCGCCTGCAGAACGGGAAATAAGAGCACGCAACTAAATACGCAGCTAACCTGACCTGACTCGTTGCATATCAGCTCAGTTGTGTTTTAATGTTAATGGAAGTAAGATTCGCCATGAAGAATCATTCATGTTATAACTTTTTTGTAATCTAAATTTGAAATAATATGTCATCATCACAAACGCAATCCGGAAGAGGCAAGTTACCCCTAGGCCAAAAGGTAGCCTTTGGAACTGGCAACCTGGTGATCAACTTGCTGCCGGGTTCACTGGGAGTATTCCAGTTCTTCCTTCTCACCGCCTTTGGTATCGACCCATTCCTTGCAGGGCTCCTGGGTGGCCTGCCCCGGCTGCTGGATGCTCTCACCGATCCCATTATGGGTTATATCACCGACAATACCAAGTCGAGGTTTGGGCGCAGAAGACCCTACATCTTCATAGGTGCAATACTAAGCGGTATAATGTTTGCCGTGCTATGGCAGCTCAATCCCGATAACTCGCAGATGTATAATTTCTGGTACTTCCTGACTTTTTCTTTCATTTTTATTATTGCCAATACCATTTTTGCTACGCCATATATTGGGTTGGGCTATGAAATGACTTCCGACTATAACGAGCGTACCCGCCTGATGGCATTCGCTCAAACCTTCGGGCAGGTTGCATGGATGATTGTACCATGGTTCTGGGTGCTGATTGCTAACCCCGATCTGTTTGAAACGCAGGCTGTTGGGGTAAGGAGACTCTCAATCATCGTGGGAGGAATTTGCATGATTTTAGGTATTATTCCCGCTCTCTATTGCAAGGAGGTTAATCAGGAGAATCTTACCAACAGGGATGATCTTACCCTGGAGAATATATCCAAAAATTTCAAGAGTCTGATTAAGAATATGGGGCTGATTTTTAAGAATATACCTTTTGTCAGGCTATGTGGTGCTACCTTCCTGGTATTTAACGGCTTCCAGTTGGTTGCTTCCTTCAGCTATTTCATCATTTTATTCTATATGTTTAACGGCGACTATGGTGCTGCGGGAACATGGCCTGCCTGGTTCTCAACCGTAAGCGCATTATTTACTGCATTCCTGATCATTCCAATTATCACCTGGATGTCAAACAGATGGGGTAAGCGCAATGCTTTTATTATTGCTACATTAATCTCCATTATTGGTTACGCTTTGAAATGGTGGGGATTTAGCCCGGGTAACCCCTGGCTGATGTTTATGCCCGTGCCCTTAATGGTATTTGGAATTGGGGGCCTATTCACCCTGATGATGAGTATGACTGCAGATGTTTGCGATCTGGATGAATATAAAAATGGAATGCCCAGGAAAGAGGGCACGTTCGGTGCTATCTACTGGTGGATGGTGAAGCTTGGGCAGGCACTGGCTCTTGTTCTTGGAGGTTTAGTTCTTAAGCTCGTAGGGTTTGACTCCGGAGCAGCGGTACAAACTGCTGAAACAATGACAAATCTCCGGCTTGCTGATATAATTATTCCTGCTACTACTGCCGCATTAGCCATTTTGGTAATGTGGAGATATGATCTGACCGAAGACAAGGCCAATCTGATTAAGGAGGAGCTTATAGAAAGAAGAGGAGAGTTATAATCTGTTTATAACCAGATTCCCATTCTGTTACCCATACTATCTTCAGGATATTCTTCGGAAATATTCTGAAGCTTATCCCTTCGGGTATAATTTTCATTGAGCAAGGAATGAAGTTCCTGATGAAAACGGATAACATCTGTTCTTCCACGAATACCTTTCATCACCCAGCCAAATCTTGTGGCATCAATTCTCCAAAATATTTTACTCATTAATTTTTAATTACAGATCGGTAAAAAAGTTAATTATATGGAAGAAAATGCTAAATTTACATAAGAATTATCACAAACCAATATCACATTCTATGAAAACTTCATTTATTACCCCGGCAGTGGCCCTATTAGGCCTTTTTATGCTCTATAGCTGCGATGAAGAACTTTTTGATGTAAAAGAAACATTCACTTTTGAGCATGAATTTGTTGTTTACGAAAATGATGACTCCTTCCTTGAATTTGCGTCTGTAAACCTTTCGCAAAAAGAAACACTCATAGATGACTACGGTTCAAAAATCAAAAAAATTGAAATTCTGGAAGTAAAATATCATTTGAAAGCTCACCAGGGTTCCGGGGAACAAAAGGTTATTAACCTCAGCCTTAATGCTTCTAACCCGGATGGAACAGATGAAAAGAATATCGTAAACCTTCAGAATGTTGTATTGCATGATTTGCTGTTCAATCCAACTGTATTGGATGTAAATGCAGATGGAGAGGGGAAACTCGCTACCCTGATTGAAAATCCGCCGCATACGTTTGGGATAAAATTAGAAGGCCAGGTTGATGAAACCCCTGCTGATTTTACGGTGGTTTTTACTTTCAAGGCACGAATGACTGCTAATCCACTGAATTAATCAGTTCATCCAGTTCATCAATAATTTTTTTCTGCATACTTTCAGATAGGTTTATTTCGTGAAGGATATTTATTTTTTCTTTGAGTTGACTGCACAAAACAATTTCTTTTGACAGTATGTATTCCTTTTGTTTTTTGTTAAGGTTGGTTAATGCCGTTATAGGAAATACTTTAGCCTGCTCTACCATATCCTTGAGTCCTTTGTTTTTTGGGAGGTTCCAGCTAAGCATATGTAATCCTGCACATCGCCCGTAGTTCATGGCGTCATCTGTAAATCGCGTATTGGTTACTACCCAGCCAAAAAACCGGGTTTCTTTGTATTGGGGTAACTTTTCCCTGAATTCTATAATGTCATCCACACGTGCACGAATGTAGAGAGGCACTCTTACATTGGCGTATTTTCCCTGGCTGTTGTAAAATTTGCATTCTACAAGGTATTGTGTATTATTATGTGTGGCTACAACATCCACTTCGTGTGTAATACATTTCCCCTGGAGGATTTGCCCTACTTCAATTTTAAATCCATTGTGAGCCAGCACCTGCGCTACGAAATGCTCGAACGGATAACCGGTGGGACCAAGCTCCATAATGGCTCTTTTAAGGCTGTAGCGGGCTGCGTTTGAACTTTTTCGTTTTCGCAACATGCTGAATGCCTTTTTGTAAATTTCCCTTGTGGACATTCCTTCAGATAACCGGGGCAAAATTTCATCAAGGATTTCCTCTGCCAGTTCATCAGATGTACCGGCCCTTTTCAGGGAGTTTCTGAGTTTATCGGGATCAAAAGCTTCTGTTTCCCCTGAAGCCTTCTTAATCATTGGTGTTTTGCTCATATCACATTGCTTTTTGTGATAAAGATAGAAATTGTTTTGAAAATGTATAAAAAAAGGCAGGGTATGTTATACCCCACCTTTTGAGTTTTATAGATATATTCAGCCTACAATACTACCTTGGCAGTAGCCGTCTTATAATTGTTCGAGAATCTGATTATGTAAGTGCCTCGTGCCAGAGGCATTGATATCGAACCATTTGCGTATTGAGCTGATATCCTTTTTCCTGATAGGTCAAAAACCTCAAGCAAACCGGTTTCGTTACCCGGCATAATCACAAAAATTTCGTTGTGGTATCTGACAAATTTAAGGTCGAATGAGCCGGGGGGCATATCCAGGGCTGCAGCAACTGGTCCGTAAAATTCATAAGCCCCGTCAAAATCAAGCTGGCGAAGCCTGTAGTAGTTTACACCTTCCTGTGGGTTGAAATCGGTAAAGGAATAGCTGAGAATGCCATTGTGGTTGTAGTTTCCGTCAACCCATCCGATCACATCCCATCCACCGGAAGAAGTATTCATTCGCTGAACCTCAAAGCCCATATTATTGATTTCTGCCGCAGTTGACCAGTAGAGTCCAATGGCCTTATCCAGTGCCTGTGCATGGAAGGAAAGGAGCTCGATCGGGAGGGGTTGGGATAAAAAGTCTATTACATTCGATATTGCAGAAAATTTTATTTCGTTATCAATAATATAAACTGCACGTACAAAATACTTTGGTCCATCTCCTGGATTAAGGTCTTCGTCAAGGAACGATAATGTATTTCCCAAAACGGTAAATTCTGTATCATCAATTGGTATTGCAAAAATAACTTCAGAAATGTAAGCTGCAATTAATGGTCTGTTATTATTTCTAAATACTTGAAACCCCATGAATCCAGAAGGAATGAGTTCTGTAAAACTCCAGTTTAATTGCACCTTAGGGCCACTTATTTCAAAACCTGAGAGGTTGAAAGGAGCCGGTAAGGATAAATCAGTGTCCCCATACACAATATTACCTGTAAAACCTCCAAGATTTATGCCGTTTAAAGCACCTTCATCCGGAAGGTATAGTGTGCCATCTCCTTCTAAATTATTATTGTTTCCTCCCGTAATGATTTCTGCGGATAATTCACCGTCAACAATTATTGTGGCACTATTTCTCAAAGAAATCTCTCCTCCAACAATTAATTGTCCTCCTTCATGTACTGTAATACCCAGAATGTTATTTACATCAATTCCTCCTTCAACATAAAAAATACCATTACTCTGCACAACAATATTCAATCTGTTGTTTGCATAAATTGAATCGATTTTTAATCTTCCATAAACATCTATGGTAAAATCGTTTTTGTTTGTAATTAGCGTTTGGTTAAGCCATACTGAATCAGGGAAATTGATTGTAACGACATTTAGATTATAATTGTTTGGTATTGTGGTTGGGGGTGGATTACCTCCTAACCATGTATTACCTTCTGTCCAGTTCCCGCCACCAGTAGTATTACTGGTTTGACCAAAACCGCTTAAAATTGTTCCAAGGATAAAACAAAAGAAAAGTATATATTTCTTCATATATTAATTTTTAGATTTCGTTTTCAACTCAAATTAAATCCATATTTGTCTTAATTGTTCATTCAGGTATGTTTTTCAGACAGAATACGTTATTTTACTTACAAAGATATAACATATAGAGTGATTGATTGACTAGTGTATATACGTGTTTATACACCACGGTAAACACTTATTTTGTTTGATCACATTTTAAAACAAAACAACTGCATTTTGTTTAGAACATTTAAAAATCAGCAGGATGTATTTATCAGGTTTTTTTGTAAAATTACGTATAAAAAAGGCTGCTAAAACAACAAAATCTGTTTCAGCAGCTATATGTATTAAAGTTTTATTGATGAAGCAACTTCATTTTAAAATTAAACCAAAAACTTATTGATTTAACCATGATGAGTACATCCATACCAGTTTTTCCTGCTCGCGGATGTAATCGCTGGCCATGGCGTTGGTTCCTTCATCGTCCATTTTGTCAGATAGCTCAAGAATTACTCTTTGCTTTTCAAGCAGGATCTTAAACCCATCCAGCAGTCCTTTAACGCATACCACATCTTCTGATGCATCTTTCATTGCCTTAATTTTTGATACCCTTACATAGTCTTCAAAAGTATGCAGGGGCGTTCCGCCAAGTGTAAGGATGCGTTCAGCAATTTCATCAATTTTGGTGTGCAGATCGTTATACAGTTCTTCAAATTTTACATGAAGTTCAAAAAATTTATGACCCCTGATGTTCCAGTGAAAACCACGGGTATTCTGATAAAATACCTGGTAATTGGCCAACAGATCATTCAGTTTGTCAATCAGTTCTTTTACCTGGTTGTTTTCGAGTCCTATTTGATTTATTTGTGACATATTAATTTGATTTTTGATGTTAATATTAAATTGATTTACTTGTTTCTGATTCCTCAAATTTCCCCATAAGTTGTAGCTTGATATCTTCCAGCTTAAACCCTTCTATTTTCTTCTTTTGGAAATAATTCTGAAGTATCATGTCCAGTTCAGGGTCAAAAAAATCTTCCACCCTGTCGGTATCTGTGCAGTACATATGATGGTGATGGTCTGAAACAGCATCGTAGCGCATTACACCCGAATCGGTTTTAACCTTTTTGATCATTCCTTTGCCGGCAAGAATATCCAGCACGTTATAAACTGTGGTTGGCGACAAGCCGGGGATGCTTTTGGTGGCAGGCATAAAAAAAACCGGCCGGTAACCACCCCGGCCGGTTTCAATCCACAATTAAATAACCACAAAAACTAATACACTGTAAAAACCAATGAGAACTATTGGTATTTTCATGTTTGTTTGCCTTAATACAAAAGTAAATGAATTTTTGAACCTTCTGATTTAAAAAAAGTTAATCGGTGTTAATTTGTGTTAAGCACATATCTAAATATTATGTAATGTTCAATCCGTCAATTGGATATGAGCTTAACAGCGCTCAATTTCAATTATTTACCAATTAAATTTTGTTAAAATCAAAACAATAGCACATAGTGTTTGTAATTTTACAAACTGCTGGCAGTTTAGTATTTAAATATAGTTTGTAATACCTAATGAAGAAGAACGTCATCATATTTGTTATTGTGGTTATCACCATTTCTCTGATAGGATTGGTGGCAATGCAGCTTTACTGGATCAGCAATGCTTTTTCGGTAAAGGAATCCAACTTTAACAGAGGTGTGGGCGAAGCCATAACCATAGCCATAAATAAATACAACAAAATAGAGATGGCCAATGCTATTCTTCTGCGCCAGGAGCAGGACCGTAAGGTTGGCCGTTTTTTTGAAGCTCTTGATTCCATCAACAGGGAGTATTACCAGCAGGTGCTGCGGACCATGGAAAACGACAGGCATACTATTGATGATCAGCTTCCCGGCTGGCAGGCTGATGGTCAGTATTTGTCCAGTGATCCTTTTTATGAAAGAAGGTCATTAAACTCTTTTGATACTACTACTCTGCAGGGGCAAAGAAACCTGCGAGACAGAGGATATGCCATACGACAGGGTTTAGACAATGAACCACAGGATGCATTCATTGAATTTTTTCAGCGAACCAGGTTTGTAAATGATCTTTTTGACGATCTGTTTTCAAGCAATTCTTTTTACAGCCCGTCTTCAGATGAAAGCAAGCATCTGCTCGATTCGCTTATAGGTCGGGAATTGGACAGGCAGGGTATTAAAACAGAATATGAGTTTGGCATATATGATCCGGTTTACAATACGCTTCTGGCCCAAAAATCAGGGAAATACCCCCAGGAATTAATGCAGTCGGGTTATATTTTCAGTCTATACCCCAATGACGTATTCAGAAGCCAGGAATACTTATTCCTGTACTTCCCCAATCAGAAGACATATCTGATTACCCAGATGAACATAATGACAATTGCATCTACTTTATTTATTCTGGTCATTATCAGTTCATTTACTTACACCATAATTACCATAATACGTCAGAAAAAACTATCTTTGATAAAGAATGACTTCATTAACAATATGACCCATGAGCTAAAGACACCCATTTCTACCATATCGCTTGCCTGTCAGGCACTTAGCGATAAGGATGTTCAGAAATCGGAAACCCTTTATCAAAGTTATATCAGGGTAATTAACGAAGAAAATCAGCGACTGGGAATGATGACGGAGAAGGTTCTTCAAACAGCACAATTAGAAAAAGGTAAACTGCGTTTAAATAAAGTAGGATTCAACCTGCATGATGTCATAGAAGATGCAATACATAAAATTGACCTTCAGCTGAAAACACGGCATGGAAAGATCTTTACTAACCTGGGTGCCGAGTTCAGTTTTCTTGAGGCAGATAAGGTACATCTGACAAATCTGGTATTTAATTTGCTGGATAATGCCATCAAATATTCACCGGAGTCGCCGCAAATTACCATTTCAACCGAAAATGTGAACAAGGGCATACTGATACATGTTGAAGATAAAGGAATGGGAATCAGTAAAGCAAACCAGAAAAAGATTTTTGATAATCTTTACAGGGTTTCAACCGGAAATTTACACAACGTTAAAGGTTTTGGATTAGGATTAAGTTATGTTAAAGCAATTGTAGAGTTACACGGAGGATATATCAAATTACAAAGTGAGTTGAAAAAAGGTTCATGTTTTACAATTTTTGTTCCTTTCGGGTTTGATGAATATTCTTCCGGCAAATCGTAAAATTTGATTAGGAGGTTTAATATTATGGATACTAAAAAGATAAAAATTTTATTAGCAGAAGATGATCCCAACCTGGGAACTATCCTCAAAGCTTTCCTGGAGGCCAAAGGCTTTCCTGCAAAGCTTGCTGTTAATGGCGTAGAAGCATATAGTATGTTTCTGAAAGAGTCATTCGACTTCTGCATTTTTGATGTTATGATGCCCGAAAAGGACGGATTTACCCTTGCCAGGGAAATCAGAAAAATTGACAAGAAAGTACCTATTCTTTTCCTTACGGCTAAATCCATGCAGGAAGATATTATTGAAGGCCTGAAAATCGGTGCGGATGATTATCTCACCAAGCCTTTCAGCATGGATGAACTTTTGTTGCGTATCAATGCCATCCTGAGGCGATCCAATATTGAGGATGCATCAGAATCGCAAAAAACATTCTTCCACATCGGGTCTTACACCTTTGATTTCTCAAGGCAGATACTCAATTTTAAAGGAGATGAGCAGAAACTTACATCCAAAGAAGCACAGCTTTTAAAAATGCTCTGCGACTTTACCAATGATGTTCTTGACCGTTCACTGGCACTGAAAAAGATATGGCTTGACGATAATTATTTTAATGCCCGAAGCATGGATGTTTACATTGCCAAATTACGCAAGTACCTGAAGAAAGATCCCAATGTTGAATTACTCAATGTGCACGGTAAAGGATTCAAACTTATTGTTAACGAAGATGCAAGTGTAGAGTAAGATTGATAAGCAATGATCTCTTTTCGGGAATTTTATGAATCAAACCCCGGGAAAATTTATTTAAGCTGCCTGAAAAGGCAGCTTTTTTTATTCGCTTTTCAAGGGTTCTGCAGGATTGCTTTGCGAAGCTTTTATAACATGAAAACCGACTGTTAACAAGGTCAGTATAAGGGCTGCAACTATAAAAGGCATTGCGGGCATAGCAATATGATATGGAAAAGTATTGAGCCAGTAATCCAAAGTAAATAAATTCAATTTAAGTTGCCGGAATCTGAGCTGTATTTTTGGATGTGAAAAACTTGTGTAAAATCAGAAACTATGCAACTTTTCTTTTGATTAAGTATCAAGGGTTTTGTATATTTGCATCGCAATTTGTAATTAATCTAAATAAGCATAAGGGGCTGAATTTAGATAAGAATTCATCAACAACAATGGTCCTTATTTGTTATAAATTACAGTAAAATTGACCTTTTAAGGAAATAATTAAATGGCAGAAGATAAAAATAATGACATACTGGATGAATTAACCAGTGCCGAGTATAAATATGGATTTTATACTGATATGGAAATGGATCAGGCCCCTAAGGGACTGAACGAGGATACCATTCGTTTCATATCAGCCAGGAAAAATGAGCCTGAGTTTATGCTTGAGTTCAGGTTGAAAGCTTTCCGTCACTGGCAAACTATGAAAGAACCCAAATGGGCTCATGTACACTATCCTCCCATTGACTTTCAGGATATTATTTACTACTCAGCACCCAGGAAAAAGCCCCAATACGAAAGCCTGGATGAAGTTGACCCCGAATTACTTGAAACTTTTGAAAAGCTTGGTATCCCGCTCGAAGAGCAAAAGATGCTTGCCGGTGTTGCTGTAGATGCAGTTATGGATAGTGTATCTGTAGCAACCACATTTAGAGAAACCCTTGCAGAAAAAGGAATTATTTTTTGCTCCTTCAGTGAAGCTGTTCAGAAGCATCCCGAACTTATTAAAAAATACATGGGCAGTGTGGTTCCTTATACTGATAATTATTATGCTGCACTTAATTCAGCAGTTTTCAGTGATGGATCTTTCTGTTACATTCCCAAAGGAGTGAGATGCCCGCTTGAATTATCTACCTATTTCCGTATTAATGCTGCCAACACCGGTCAGTTTGAACGTACACTCATAGTGGCCGAAGAGGGCAGTTATGTTAGTTATATGGAAGGCTGTACCGCTCCCATGCGCGATGAAAACCAGCTACACGCAGCTATTGTTGAAATTGTTGCTATGAAGGATGCAGAAGTGAAGTACTCCACTGTTCAGAACTGGTGGCCCGGCGATAAAAAAGGACGTGGAGGGGTTTACAACTTTGTAACGAAGCGGGGAATCTGCGAAGGCGAAAATTCAAAGATCTCCTGGACACAGGTTGAAACCGGTTCTGCAATTACCTGGAAATATCCCAGTGTTGTTTTACTCGGAGATAACTCCAAAGGTGAGTTCTATTCCGTAGCAGTTACCAATAATATGCAACAGGCCGATACCGGCACCAAAATGATACACCTTGGTAAAAATACCAGGAGTACTATTATCTCAAAAGGTATTTCAGCCGGACAAAGTAATAACAGCTACCGGGGATTGGTAAAATCTTCGAGAAGAGCTGAAAATGCACGTAACTTCTCTCAATGCGACTCATTGCTGCTGGGAGATAAATGTGGCGCACATACTTTTCCATATGTTGAGGTAGGGAACAAATCTACCATTGTTGAGCATGAAGCAACAACCAGTAAAATTTCCGAAGACCAGCTGTTTTATTGCCTGCAAAGAGGTATGGATATGGAAGCAGCCATTGGCCTTATCGTAAATGGCTATGCCAAGGAAGTTCTCAACAAACTGCCGATGGAGTTTGCTGTTGAAGCACAAAAACTTTTATCCATTAGCCTGGAAGGCAGTGTTGGCTGATAAAACTCAAAATACTCTTCCCAATTTCTTTAAAAAACAGCTTTAAAAATGTATTATGAAAACAATAGCTTTTAAATCAAAAGTAGAAAACAATAAATTATCCATACCTGACGAAATGTTTGCTAAGATAAAAGATATGAACCAAAAGGAGGTTAGGGTAATTTTACTTATGGAAGAAACCGGTGAGTTTAATGAAGAAGCCTTTAAAGAATTTGCCAAAATTTTCTTTACCAGGTATGCAACAAATCTCAAATCATTTAAAGAACTGATCGAAAAATCTAAAGAATAATACAAAATGCTTAGTATAAAACATCTTAAGGTTTCCATTAATGGAAAAACCATATTAAAAGACTTTAATCTTGAAGTAAAGAAGGGTGAGGTGCATGCTATAATGGGCCCCAATGGTACCGGAAAAAGTACTCTGGCTTCTGTAATTGCAGGTCGCGACCTTTTCGACGTTGATGAAGGTTCTATTACATATATGGGGCACGATCTTCTTGAAATGGATCCGGAGATCCGTGCCCGTGAAGGTATTTTCCTGGGTTTCCAGTATCCTGTGGAAATACCGGGTGTAAGCATGGCCAACTTCATGCGTACTGCCATAAACGAAAAAAGAAAATACCTGGGTTTGGAACCACTCAGTGGCGCTGAGTTTCTGAAGCTTATGGAAAACCGGAAAAAGCTTGTGGATATTCATTCAAAGCTCACCAACCGCTCCGTAAATGAAGGTTTTTCAGGTGGCGAAAAGAAAAAGAATGAAATTTTTCAGATGGCAATGCTTGAACCCAAACTTGCTATTCTTGACGAAACAGACTCAGGGCTCGACATTGATGCCATGAAAGTAGTGGCCCATGGTGTTAATAAACTTCGGAGCCCCGAAAATTCTACCATCCTGATTACACATTATCAAAGATTGCTTGATTATATAGTTCCTGATTATGTTCATGTTTTATATGATGGAAGAATAGTGAAGAGTGGAGGTAAAGAACTGGCTTTTGAACTGGAAGACAAAGGCTATGAATGGATCAGGAAAGAAGCGGGTGTGCAGGAAGCCATATAAAAAGTAATTTCTGGAATATGCAAAATATCACTGAGAATATTAGTACTGAGCAGCGAATGATTGACCTTTTCAAGGGCAATATTGATCTGATCAGGGGAAATGAACCTGAATCGATTTCCCTTTTGAGGCAAAAGGCTATTGAAACTGTCAAAACCAAGGGCTTCCCCGATATTACTACTGAAAACTGGAGATTTACAGATCTGGATCCTTTGCTGCGGACCGTGTATGATTTTGATTTTACCAATCAAAGCCGCCCGTTTGATATTGAAAAGATTTTTTCCTGCGATGTGTATGATCTTGATACCTTCAGTGTAACATTGCTTAACGGATGGTTTGTATATCAGAATGCTCCGCTGACAACTCTGAAAAACGGTACCATTATCGGCAGCCTCTCCAAAGCCATGGAAGTATATCCGGAGCTGGTCAGCAAGTATCTGGGTAAAATTGCCCCCCTGGAGCAGCCAGGGCTGACAGCATTAAATACTGCCTTTTTCCAGGACGGACTTTTCATTTATGTACCCGAAGATGTTAAGGTTGACAAACCTATTCAGTTGATCAATATTGTTAATTCAGAGAGACCGGTAATGTTTCAACCCCGGCATCTGATCATTCAGGAAAAAGACAGTCAGCTTACTTTGGTGCATTGCGATCATTCTCTGACACACAATATCAGTTTTACCAATAGTGTATCGGAAGCTTTCCTTGCTAAAAATGCTGAGCTGGATTTTTACAAAATTCAGAATAAAGGTCATAATTCGGCAGTCATCAACAGCAGCTTTTTCAGTCAGAAACAGCATAGTAAACTTACTTCAAGTGCATTGACGCTCAATGGCGGATTTACAAAAAATATTGTGTATTCGTTGCTGGAAGAACCTGAGTGCAATGCCACTCACAACGGGCTTTACCTGGTTGACAGCAATCAGCATGTTGATAACCAGCTTGAGGTTGATCATGCGGCTCCCAATTGCACCAGCGAGCAACTCTACAAAGGTATTCTTGACGATGAAGCCACCGCAGTATTCAGTGGCAAAATTATGGTGAGACGCGATGCTCAGAAAACACTGGCCTACCAGAATAACAAAAATATATTGCTGACCGATGATGCCAAGGCAAATACACAACCTCAGCTGGAAATTTATGCCGATGATGTTAAATGCAGCCACGGTGCCACTGTGGGTCAGCTTGATCAGGAAGCAATGTTCTACCTTCGTTCTCGTGGACTTAACGAACGTGCGGCCCGTCAATTACTCATGTACGCATTTGCAGCAGAAGTAGTGCGACGTATTTCCATTGAGCCCCTGAAGGAACGAATTGATCACCTGGTGGAAAAACGTCTAAAAGGCGAACTTTCTATTTGTGATCAATGTATGCTTCACTGCAACACCAAAGAACCCACAGTTTTCAATATTGATGTGAGTAAGTTGTAAAAAACTTCCGGCAATTGTGCTCATATGGTTTTCACAAAGCTTAATTCTTTCAGATAACTGAAAATGGATTTATTAATATCTTCAAAAAAAGCATAAATGCCCTTTAATATCGAACAGTTGCGACGCGAATTTCCTGCATTACAACAGGAAGTCAATAAACGTCCGCTCATTTATTTCGACAACGCTGCTACTACCCAAAAACCCAAAGCCGTAATTGAGCGTATATTGCAGTATTACAGCAGGGAAAACAGTAACATTCACCGTGCTGCTCATTACCTGAGCCAGCAGGCCACCGACGCTTACGAGGAAGCCAGGAAAACGGTTCAGATGTTTTTGAATGCTGCTTTCAGTCATGAAATAATCTTCACCAGAGGTACTACAGAAGCCATTAACCTGGTTGCTTATTCCTATTCAAAGAAATTTCTTAAAGCAGGAGATGAGGTCATTATTTCAGCTATGGAACACCATTCCAATATCGTTCCCTGGCAAATGGCCTGCGAAAATCATGGCGCAGTTCTCAAAGTCATCCCCATGGATGATAAGGGGGTGCTGGATATGGAAGCTTATAGAAAATTGTTGAACTCCAAAACCCGAATGGTGGCTGTTACCCATGTGAGTAATGCGCTGGGTACGATAAATCCCGTGAAGGAGATCATTGATCTGGCGCACGAAAAGGATATTCCTGTATTGATTGACGGAGCACAGGCTCTTTCGCATATGAAGGTGAACGTGCAGGAACTGGATTGTGATTTTTATTGTTTCTCAGGACATAAAATTTATGGTCCTATGGGTGTGGGAGTTCTTTACGGGAAGGAAGACTGGCTCAATCAATTGCCACCTTACCAGGGTGGGGGAGAAATGATAAAAGAAGTTACATTCGAAAAAACAACCTACAACGAACTGCCTTTCAAATTTGAAGCCGGTACACCCAATGTAGGCGATGTTCTGGGTATGGAAGCGGCTATCAGGTTCTTATCATACCTTCGTTATGATGAAATTGCCATTCATGAAAATGAACTTCTTGATTATGCCACTAAAAGGCTTTCTGAGCTCGATAATATCAGATTCATAGGCACGGCTCCTGAAAAAACATCTGTAATTTCTTTTATTTTTACGGATATACACCCATACGATACAGGTACTATCCTTGACAAACTGGGCATCGCTTTACGAACCGGTCATCATTGCGCCCAACCTGTTATGGACTTTTTTGGCATCCCCGGTACTGTTAGAGTTTCATTTGGAGTTTACAATTCAAAACAGGAAATAGACAAACTCATTGATGGGTTGCATACAGTAAGGGAGATGTTTGGATAATTCCTGAGTTTAAAACACAAAATCATGCAAAATTCATCAAAAATACGCAGGCCTTTCCTGTTAAAACCTTTTCAAAAACCTTCAGGTATTTATGATCTCAGGAAAGTTTTTAAACCCCATTGGTTTCAGGGAAATCGCGAAGATAAAAAATATTTTGAGGGATGGTATTTCAAAAATGTAAGTGCCGATGGACTGGACAGCTGGTCGTTTATTCCCGGGATTTCATTGAATGATGGTGATTCTCATGCATTCGTTCAGGCCATTAACGGACAAACCGGCGAAACTTTTTACTTCAGGTATCCGGCTGATCAGTTTGCTTTCTCTGATGATAAGTTTGAGGTTTGGGTAGGGAAAAACTATTTTTCATCAGAAAAATTTTTTCTTGATCTTAATGATGGTACTCATAGTTTCAATGCCGAAGTATTTTTTGAAGATATCACTGAGTTTCCGGTGAGTATTTCCCGCCCGGGTATTATGGGCTGGTATCGTTATGTGCCGTTTATGGAATGTTATCATGGTGTTGTAAGTCTCGATCATGGTTTAAGAGGCTACATAAAGCACAATGAGTGGCAAATTGATTTTACCGGGGGTCGCGGATACATTGAGAAAGACTGGGGATCATCCATGCCCAAAGCCTGGATCTGGATGCAATCGAATCATTTTGAAAATGCCGGCACATCATTTATGCTGTCAATAGCACGTATCCCCTGGATAGGCAATACGTTTACCGGTTTTCTGGGATTCTTTCTTCATGATAATGAATTGATCAACTTTGCCACTTATACCGGTGCAGAAATTTCCAAACTTTTATATACCGATCGGGAGGTGAATATTACCATTGAAGGTAGCAAATATATCATTCATATTCATGGTGTGAAAGCTCAGCATCATGATACAAAAACCGGGAAGGGCGGATTAAAAGCACCTGTGTTGGGAAATATGGACAGAATCATACACGAAAGTATTGATGCGGAAATTCATGTTACCGTTTCAGATAAGGACGGTAATCCTGTTTTCAATGGAACCGGCCGGCACTCAGGGCTTGAATTTGTGGGCGATCTTGAATTGCTTAAGCTTTAGAACAGACTATCCATATCTCCCTCAAACCCGTTGCCCCCATTACGACTGCCGTTTCTGTCGCGATAGTCGCGGAAACGCCAGGTAAATGAAAGGGTAAGTACCCTGGATTCACGATAAAACTCTCTCTCCTGTAAGAAGTCGTTGCCATTGGTTTCAAGTGAAAACCGTCGTGTGTTAAATACATCACTCACATTTAAACTTACAGTACCCTGGTTATTGAATACATTGCGCCGTAATCCGATATTCATACTGAAAACTGAACGTATCATACCCTGGGGAATGACTCTCGGACCCCAGTAATTGGCTGACACCTGGGTGCTGAATATTCCGGGGAAGTTCTTGTTGCCCATCAAACTCAGTGTCCAGCTGTAACTTTCATTGCTGAAGCTACGACCCTCTACTTCACTTGATACCTGTGAATAAAAGTAATTGGCTGTGAGTGTTGCATCAAAATTATCATTCCATGTAAAATAGTTGATCAACTCTACACCGGTTGCATTGGTGGTATTTGCATTAGACCAGGTTACCATTGAGCCCTGGTTAAAGAGAACAAAAAGTCGTGAATGGGCATCGGTAGTATAACGGTGAAAAACTCCACCGGTAACCATATAATTTTCCCATGCTCTTATGTAGTTGATCTCGAAATTATTGGTGCTTGCTGGCTGAAGGTATGGATTACCCAGTCGCAGGTTGAAAAAGTCCTGTGCATTAAGGAAAGGCATCATGTTACCCGTTCCGGGCCTCCTTATTCGCCTGCTGTAACTTGCCTGGATATCCTGATTATCACTTATCCTGTAATTGAGGAACACACTTGGGAAAAGACGAAAATAGCTATCCGTAGTAACTGTATCTCTTACCGGTTGAAAGTTTTCATCATCCAGAAAACCACTTCTGAGCCCGTAATCCTGCCAGGCTTCCGTATCAGTGTATTCACCCCTGAGCCCAATCTGGTAGCTGAGGGCCCCTCTGTTGTCAGTAAAAGAAACGTAAGCAGCATGAATATTTCTTTCATAGGTAAAGGCATTGCTTACCGGAATTCCATTTAGCACAATATCCTGGTAATTTTCCGTTTGACTGTTAAACTGACCGAAATTCTGCGACCGGTCGTCAAAACGCATTTCACTGCGTAATCCGGTTTCCAGTCTCATGTTTTCGCCAATATTTTCTTCAAAATCTGCCTGAAGGACCAGCATGCTGCCTGAAAGAGGTCTTTCGTAAAACTGATCAGCATGTCTGTCATCAATGGGCTGCATGTTACTGTCATAATAGGTCTGATCAAAGTACTCTATCCTGTCCTGATTATCCCATGCATAGGTTGCAGAGGCCCGAAAACGTCGTCCGTTGTCATTTTGCCAGCCATAGTCGGCACCAGCTTCATAATTGATGCGGTTCTGATCTTCTTCAAGCAGACGAATGTACATACTGTCAAGATCCATTGAAGGGCTCATGCTGCGTATATTGTAAATTCTTTCACGGTCGCGGCTGCGGGCATTAATGTTTGTGTAGGCACGTAAAGAGCTGTTGGGGTTGATAAAATATTCTGTTCCGAATCTTAATAGGTGACCCTGATTCCAGTTTTCAGTATAATAGTCCTGATCGAGAACGGGAGTGAGACCGGGGACGAAATTTTCCCTGTAGCTGTTGTTGATCTCCCACATTTCGCGATACTGGTAAGAGTAATTGGTGAAAAAATTCCAGTCGCCCTGACGAAGGTTTAGATTTATACCACCTGTGTATTTGTTACCTGTTCCCGAAGAAAGGTTAACCTGACCATTAAAACCTTGCAATCGCTGCTCTTTTAAAATGATGTTAATGATACCACCTACACCTTCGGCTTCATACCTGGCCGACGGATTGGTAATCAGCTCAACTTCCTTTATTGCATTGGCAGGATACTGCTCAAGTATGGATTCAGTATCATCGCTCGAAAGGTTAGTGGGTCGCCCGTTAATATAAATGAGAATATTACCGCTTCCACGAAGGGAAAGGTTTCCTTCCTCGTCAACCTGAACAGAAGGAAGAGTTTCGAGCAGTTGAATGGCAGTACCCCCCTCGGCTACGGTCATGTTTTCCACATTGAAAATACGACGATCGGCCTCAGAGCGAAAAAGGGCTGCAGCCGCTGTAACCTGGACTTCACTTAGTTGGTGAGCACCTGAGACAAGATAAATCTTGCCCAGATTGTTTCGCCCGGATTCAATGGTTACAGGCATCCATAACTCTTCAAAACCAATAAAACTTACCCTGAGTAAGAAGTCACCCTCGCGGCGGGTTTCGATCCTGAATCTGCCCTCCAGATCTGAAGTGGCACCTGTAACGAGAGTACTATCCTGCCTTTCCATCAGGGCAATCTGAGAAAATTCAAGGGCAGACTGGTTGTCAGCATCTTTTACAACGCCCGTGATGATATTCTGAGCAGTTAAAGGAAAGAAGGAAATGAAAAATAATAATATCGGGAAAAAAATTTTGTTCATAACATTGATATATAGTAGATTATGTACAAAATTAACAAAACGGGGTCTTTTGTGTTTTATTGATATTGTTAAAGATTTATAAGTGGATTTATAAAGATTAGATAATCATGTACTTTGAGAAACCTGCGATTTTCTGAGTCTATGTTTTGAAATGAAAAACTGAGATAATCATACAAACCAACAAAATAAAAAAATAGTTATGGAGTTTGACAGCAAGGCAAAGACCTGGGATAAAGATCCTGTAAAAATTGAAAGAGCAAAAACTTATGCAGATGAAATAATTGCATCGCTGCCGGATTTTAGTGATGGGATAGCCATGGAATTTGGATGCGGTACAGGGCAGGTTAGTTTATTTCTTTCAGGGCATTTTAAAACCATTTATATGGTGGACAGCTCTGCCGGTATGATTGATGTACTCAGGGAAAACATCAAGGAAAAAGGCATGAAAAACATGATACCGGTGCATAAAGATGTGTTGAAAGATGGTATTGAGTTACCCCGGTTGGATGTGATTTATACCCTTATGACACTTCACCATATTGAAGATCTGGACGGGATACTTCATATTTTCAACCGGCTGCTTAAACCCGGAGGGCTTCTTTTCATTGGCGATCTGGAAAAGGAAGACGGCAGCTTTCATGATCATTCCCATGATTTTAAAGGTCATCATGGTTTCGAAAGGGAAAGACTAAAGCTGAAATTAGAGGATAAGGGTTTCCGGGAAACAGATTACCGCAGATTTTTCAAATTAACCAAAAAGTTTGAAGATGGAAGTTCTAAAGAATTTCCCCTTTTTTTTATGGCAGCCCGGAAATATTAATAACACAAAACTTTGATATACATCCGGAAATCAATAAAAAATCTTAATAAATCATAACGATCAGCGCCATCAGCGTTCCATCCTACTGGCAAAACCCTCCGAAATATAATTTTCCATTCCCATACACACATCAGCCGAAAAGCTCATTCCCAGTGAAATGATCTCTTTCCATGTTTCCTGTGATTGTTGGTTCAGGCTGGATATAGTAACCCCTTTTTTGATCAGACCGTAAATCAATCCTGCATTAAAATTGTCGCCGGCTCCTATGGAGCTTACTACCTTGATTTCGGGAACAGGATAAACCTCATCCAGGTCATTGCCAAGCAGTTCAACTTTTTCGGAGCTGCTGGTCATGATCAGGATTTTACTCCGGCCCTGAATGGCATTTTGAAAATCCTGAATGGTATCTTTATCAAAAATAATTTTCACATCCTCATGGCTGGCCCTTATTATGTGGGCTAATTGCATGTTTTCCAGAATATAAGGTCTGAGTTTTTCAAGCTCATGGGCATGAGGTTTTCGGAAGTTGGGATCGTAAACGATCATACTTCCTGCTTTTTGTGCCGCTTTAACGATCACGAGCAGTTTTTCCCTTACTCTGGGGTCAATGCCAAAATAGGATCCAAAAAGTAAAATATCATTATTAGTGAAATCGGGAATTTTTACCTGCAATCGTTCTTTGGGGTAGGGTTTGTAAAAATCGTAGGTGGCGTCGCCTTTTTCGTTGAGAAAAGCCATGGCCAGTGGGGTTTTCCCGTTTTTGTACAGATGAATATTCCGGGTTTGAACATGATTTTTTTCCAGAAACCGAAGAATAAGGTTGCCGGTTTGATCATGCCCGAATTCCGTAATCAGCGATACATCCATACCTGCCCGGCCTAATGAAACAGCGCTGTTAAGCATAGAGCCACCCGGCTTGGCTGCTTTAACCTGATGTTCTTCAAAAATAATATCCAGCAAAGTTTCGCCAATTGCATACACTTTCATTGCCATAATCCTGAGTGCTTTTAATCTTAAATACAAATGTAGGATAAAAGGCCCGTTTTTTAATAAGATTTGCTTATTGACAAGGTTCGCATTATTTTTACCATCCGGCAACAAAAATAACGGAGCGGAGTTTATGTAATAATTTGTATCTGACCCCGACAAATGAATCAAAGTTGCCTGTTAACCAATAAAAACCTTACAATGCTTAGAATCAATAATATACTGATACTTTTCCTGTTTAGTTTCACAGGAAATATCATTTCTGCCCAGGACAATAACCTTAAGGAACGTTTGCAAACACACGTAAAAATTCTTGCGTCTGATTCCCTGCAGGGGCGAGGTCTTGGTACTGATGGTGCAGAAAAGGCAAGAGACTATATTGTTGGACAGTTTCGGGACGCAGGTATTCAGCCCATTGGTGATGATTACCTGCAAAACTTCAGTTTCAGACAAAGCCTGGCATGGATCCCCGCTTCTAATATCGTAGGTTTGGTTGAAGGAAACGACCCGGTGCTTAAGGATGAATTTATTCTCATTGGAGCTCATTATGACCACCTGGGATACGATATACGTAATGACGAGAAGCGCATTTTTTTTGGTGCCGATGATAATGCTTCAGGCGTGGCTGCCATTATTGAACTGGGAAGATATTTTGCACAAAATTCTGACCTAATGGGAAGAAGCCTGCTCATTGTTGCTTTTGATGCCGAAGAAAGCGGACTGATCGGTTCAAATCATTTTGTTGACAACAGCCCGGTACCACTTGAAAATATAAAACTTATGTTCAGTTTTGATATGGTGGGAATGTATGAAACTAACCGGGGTTTGCATTTGCGGGGTATGGCATCGCTTGATAAGGGAGATGAATTAGCAGCAGTTGTTGCCCAAAGACATGAAATGATCCTGCGCCAGACTGGCGAGAATATAGAAGGACGTACAGATACACAACCCTTCGGGAGTGCAGGAATACCGGCTGTTCATGTTTACACGGGTCAGAAATCACCCTATCACAAACCCGAAGACCAATACCACTTGCTTGATTATGACGGAATGGAAACGATTCATCTTTTCATGAAAGATTTTCTGAAGGTGCTTAGCCATGAGAGTGAACTCCGGCAATCTGCTTCACTTATAGCTTCCGTTTTACAGGAGAGTACTTTTGCAGGAAGAAGACCTGCTGCGGGGTTTCTGCTCAATACAGGAACGGGATTTCATCGTTATCCCGATGAGTTCTTCCAGGCAAAAACCCTACTTAATGTCTCTGCAGGGTTTTATTTTCAGGTTCCCCTTTCACAGCTTTTTGGCCTGCAACTGGAAGCCTTATACGATTTGAACGGCAGCCAGATTGATGGTGGTAACTTCCGACGGCACTCACTTACAGTTCCGCTTAATATTCAATTCGGTACCCCTGGAGTTCAGGGACAGGATATCAGGCTGTTCGTGTTTTCAGGACCTTATTACCGCCACACCTTTGCCGGCGAACGTGCCGGTACAACCCTTGATTTTGAGAATGATTTCAACCGCGATGAATGGGGTTATACCATTGGTGTTGGTTTAAACATTTTCAGAGTTTATATGGGTTATACCAGCCGAAGGGCAGTTACTGATCTTTTAAAAAGTGATGAAATAAAAATTCTGGATTCCAACGGATATTTTTCCATCGGATACCGGTTTTAATCCTGGTCAATAATTCGATTGATAATTCATTGAGTGTGCCTGTTTTTCTTTTTGATAATGAAGATTCTGTTTAAAGGATTTCTTTGCCGGACCTTTCAGTTTTTATTGCCTTTTCTTTTGGGGTTATTTCATTTCTCTTCATTTGCAGGAGAGATACGCGGACGAGTTACAGATGCACAAACCGCTGAACCACTTGCTTTTGTTCATGTGCTTATCGAAAACAGCCGAAGAGGTACCATGACCGACATTGATGGTTATTTTTCGCTGGAGCTGGAGGAAAACGATTCCTTATTGACGCTTTCATATGTTGGATATTTAACAAAACGTTATAAAACACAACCGGAGATCACTTTTTATAACATTTCTTTAAAAAGCAGGGCAGTTGAACTTGCTGAAGTACTTGTATTTCCCGGAGAAAATCCTGCACATCGCATTATTTTAAATGCCATTGAAAACCGCAGGAAAAATAATCCGGAGCAACTCAATGCTTTCAGCTATACCAGTTACAACAAATTCATTGGAACGGTTGACCGCAATTACTATATGGATCGCTGGCAAAAAACGGGTGATTCTGTTTTTTTCCGTATGGCCCGAAACATGGAACAGCGGCATCTGCTTGTAATGGAATCGGTAACCGAAAGGAAGTTTCTTTACCCTAATCTTGACAATGAAAAGGTAATTGCCAACAGGGTTTCCGGGCTGCAGAATCCATTGTTTACCATGCTGGCCACCGAATTGCAGTCTTTCACTTTTTACAATAATTATGTCACCCTTCTGGGAAGTAATTATCTGAGTCCGCTGAACCGCGCTGCCTTCAATCGCTATTTTTACCATCTTGAAGATACCCTTTACCAGGGAAGGGATTCTGTCTTTGTGATCAGCTACCGGCCCCGGGCAAACACCAATTTTGACGGGTTGCAGGGTTTGCTTTACATTCATACTGATGGATGGGCCGTGCAAAATGTAATTGCACGGCCGCTGGAAAATGCTGATGGTGGGTTGAGTTTCCGGATACAGCAAAAATATGCAAAACCCGACGGCGAACAATGGTTTCCGGTGCAACTCAATACCGATATTGAAATGACTGAACCTGTCAGTGGTGCTTCATCCGGGTTCGTTCCCATCCGGATACTTGGCAGAAGCTACATTGCTGATATTGCCATAAATCCCTCGCTTTCACGAAGTGATTTTTCGGTCTTTTCGGTTGATTTTGATCCCCGTGCCAATGAAGTGCCCCGGCAGCACTGGGAAGTGTTCCGTTCAGATACGCTTTCTGTAATAGAACGAAATACCTATCAGTTTATGGATAGCCTTGGGATGGAGCATAACTTCGAAAGAATTCTTAACACGGTGGAGCCACTGATTTTTGGTGAACTGCCCATGGGTAAGGTTAACCTGGTTTTAAATGATGTATACCGTATCAACAGCTATGAAGGTCATCGCATCGGGCTTGGACTAAAATCCAACAGGCGTTTCTCTTCAAGAATAGCACTTGGTGGATATTACGCCTGGGGTAGCCGCGACAAGCAAACTAAGTATGGTTATTTTGGCGAACTGGTGCTTCATAAAGCCAATGATCTGAGATTAGGCGGAGCTTTTAGCCTTGATGTAACTGAGCGGGGAGCCTCAGAGTTTTATGACAGAAGCTTTTCAATGGTCAATAATCTTCTGTTGAATTATTACTCCAATACCAGAGATCTTGACCGGCAGTACAAAATTTACCTTAAATTCAGATTATGGAAGAACTTCATTCAGGGAGAATTATCAGGGGCAACAGGAAAAACCTGGTGGAATGATATATATTTTTTCAGGCCATCTGATTCTGAGATTGGCTTCAGCCAGTTTCGTTATTCGGAAGCAGCTTTGAAACTTCGGTTTGCGTATGGAGAAGTATTGATGAATACGCCCCTGCGGGTAATGCATCTGCCTTCACGCTATCCGGTTTTTAACTTCAATGTTATCAAAGGATTTGATAATGCAGGCAGAGGTGAGTATGATTATTTAAAGCTGGAAAGCAGGCTTTCCATGAGCTATCCTTTACCCTTGCTGGGCGTGCAGAACTGGATTTTTGAAGCCGGCTGGGTTAACAGGACCGATATACCCTGGCCACTTCTTTTTACTGCCAGTGCCGCCGATCGCAGGGGCTGGCTGGCCTCGCCCTTTAACTTTGGCACCATGAATATGAATGAATTTATGGCCGACCGCTATTTTGCTCTCTTTTTTCAGCATAACTTCCGGAGTTTACTTTTTCGCACTCCAACATGGCAACCTGAGGTGGTTCTGATCAGCAACCTGGGCTGGGGAAGCCTCAGAAATAGCAATAACCATATTTACCAAGGTTTTCAAAGCTGGGAGAAAGGATATTTTGAGTCAGGATTAGCAGTTAATAAGATTTTGCCTCAGCGATGGGTCAGGAATCTGATTTTCGGATTCAGCCCCGGTGTAGAAGTCCTTTACAGGTATGGACCGTACCGTTTTAATAAACATTCAGATAATATCACGGTAAAACTTAACCTTATTGTAGCATTTTAATCAGGTGAAAGGGGAGTAAAGCTTTTATCCCTGTTGCAGGTTCTCTTAATGACCTGCAGATAGGCTTTTGCTAATAAAAGTTATCAACAATTCTCCCCAAAGCACCAAAGTGTTTTTAACTGGCAATTGACAGGGAAAATACACTTTTTGAATTAAAAAACTGCAATTTGGTTTTAAAATATAAGTTAAACTAATGAAGTGTGAATGCATCGGGTATGAAGTTATACCATTGAAAAACCATTGTTTTGGATAAAAAGAAATAAATTTGAAACTCTTTTAAATAGTATGGTAAAACTTAAAAAAATAACACTTGAGTTTCCTGATAAAAGGGAAGAAGCGCTTTACAAAAGAGTTTTTTTCAAAGACTCTTTACCTGTTACCAGGGTAGCCGTATTATTGGCTGCATTTTTATATGCCTTGTTTGGGGTTCTGGACTTCATATTTGTTTCTGATCATCTTCGTACCTTCCTCATTCTCAGAATCGGAATAGTTGTTCCTTTTTTACTGCTTTTCATATTATTATCCTTCCATAAGTTTTTTTATCGTTTCTGGCAGTTTCTGCTTTTTATGGCTTTCCTGGTTACGGGAGTTGGTATTGCACTAATGATTGCATTAAGCCCGGAAAACTGGTCATATTACGGAGGGTTAATGTTGATTTTTATGGTAGGATACTTTTTCAGCAGACTCCGGTTTATTTGGGCATCCATCGGAGGGTGGCTGAATCTTATCATGTTTAACCTGCTGATGTATTTTTTTGCTGATGTGGATCAACAGATTTTTTTGGCATATAATTTCTTTTATGCATCAGCCAACCTGATTGGAATGTTCGGATCCTACTATTTTGAGGTTTCAGGGCGAAGAAACTTTTATCTTTCACGCCAGCTTGATCAGAAGCAAAGGGACCTTGAGAATATTAACCAGACCCTTGAGTCAGCTGTAGAATCCAGAACCCGTGAGTTGAAGGAAAATGAAGAAAAATATCGGTTGATCTTTGAGAGATCACCCCTCGGTGTATTTCACTTTAACGACAGGTGGGTAATAACCGAATGTAATGATCATTTTGCCAATATTATCGGAAGGCCCAGAATTCTGCTCGAAGGTATGCATCTGAAAGAGTTATCGGATAAGAGAATTACTGATGCTGTAGAAAGAGTTTTAAAGGGAAACAAAGCCTCATTCGAAGGAAAATATAAACCCAAGGGGAAAGGGAAAGCAAACCCCGTGCGTATTCTTTTTGCGCCCATCAAAAGGGAAATGAACCAGACCATCGGTGGAATAGGCCTTGTGGAGGACCGCAGCGAGTTTATCGAAAAACAAAAACTCGAAAAACAAATTGCTGTTGCCCGGGAATCTGTAAATTTTAAACAGAAATTCCTTGCCAATATGAGTCATGAAATCAGAACACCGCTTACGGGTATCATCGGGATGATCGATATTTTATCGCAAACCCGGCTAAACAAAGAGCAAAAAGAATATTTCAGTACGCTGAAACTTACCAGCGAAAATCTCCGGGAAATCATAAATCAAATCCTGGATTATTCAAAAATTGAAGCCGGAAGGGTAAGTATCAAAACCAGGGGATTTAATTTTTATGAATTAATAAATAATGCCCGGAAACTTTACGAAACTCTTTGTCCTCCGGGAGTGAGTCTGAATGTTTATATAGATCCGCAGATTCCGGAATACATAAAAGCTGACGATCACCGGGTTGCTCAAATTATAAACAATTTGTTAAATAATGCCATAAAATTTACCAAAGAAGGCACCATAGATCTTCAGACTATTCCCGAGAAGTGGCTTGCCGACGGTGCACTTTTGTTGCGAGTTGAAGTAACTGACACCGGCGAGGGCATTCAACCGGAAAAAATCAGCAAGCTTTTTAAGCCATTTAGCCAGTTGGATGGTGCCGAAAACCAGTATTCTGAAGGAACCGGTCTGGGGTTATCCATAGCAAAGGAACTTTCAGACCTTATGGGTGGCGATATTGGGGTCATGAGTGTGGAAGGGCAGGGGAGCACTTTCTGGTTCAATTTTAAAGCGGAAAAAGTATCCCGCGAGGATGCCAAGAAAAGTATTAATTATTCTTCACTAAAGGAAACAGTACCACTGAAAATACTTTATGCAGAAGATAAACTTGTAAATCAGAAAGTGGTCAATATTATGCTCACATCATTGGGTCACAAGGTAACATTAGTAAAAAACGGGCAGGAAGCACTTGATAAATTTCAACCCGGAAACTTTGACCTTATTTTGATGGATATTCAGATGCCCGTAATGGATGGTGTTACAGCAACCCGTAAACTAAAAGCTAAATATCATAATGATTTACCACCTGTTGTTGGATTAAGCGCCAATGCCTTTGAAGGAGATAGAGAAAAATATATTAACCAGGGTTTAGATGATTATTTAACCAAGCCTGTAAAAAAAGAAGATTTTATGTTACTTTTGCATAAACTGTCAATTCCACGATAACTTAATATTACTCAATTGAAAGTTATGTCTTACAGTAGCATGGTTATCAAATTAAAAAAAATCCTATCTCAAAAAGGACCCCACTCTGAAGAATTTAAGGATATAATTAAGATCTTCGAGGATTTATCAAAAGAGGATGATATAGAGCAGTTCAGAGATATGCTTGAACCCATTCTTAAATCCGATACCCTTATGGGTCATTCTTTTATTAAACCTTTGGGGTATAGCGGTGACTATCAGATTATTGAAAAAATGTACACATCCCATAAAAGCTTAAATCCTGAGTTATTTAAGTGGGATGAGTTTTTTCATTGGTTACCCGCGGTAAGTGCTGTCGTTAACAGAAAAGGTATGGCCGTTAGCCTGCTGAAAAGCCTAAATCGGAAAACCCAAAAAGCACGTACAAAAGTTCTTATCCTGGGCAGCGGACCTGCTACAGAGGTGAATGAATATTTTGAATCAGTTACTGATAATAAGATCTATTTTGATCTTGTTGATTTTGATCAGAGAGCCATTGAACATGCTGAAGCAAAAAATTATAAATACATGGATTACATTACCTTCCACAATAAAAATGTATTGAGGTTTTCTCCTGAAGGATCCTACGATCTTATCTGGAGTGCGGGTTTGTTTGATTATTTTCAGGATAAACTATTTGTGAGACTCCTTAGAAGGTTCTCTTGTAGCCTAAATGATCAGGGAGAAATGATTATAGGTAATTTCAATACATCCAATCCATCAAGAAAAATAATGGAAGTACTGGGCGACTGGTATCTTTATCACCGAACTGAAGAGCAGTTGATAAATTTTGCCATTGAAGCCGGTATTCCTCCTGAAAACATAGAAATATTCAGCGAGCCGCTTAAAATCAATCTGTTTTTGAAGGTAAAAAAATCGGATAATGCAGCTAATGTTCCGAAGGATTTATAAACCTGCCAGAAAACTGAGTTAAGCTTTTTGATAATTACTCCATTTATTGGATGCTTAAAGTTGCTTTCATGCAATAACTACCCGAATAATTCCCAGATACACTTAAAGAAAGGTTTCTTTTTTTTCTCATCTTTATCCCGTTTTAAC
>JAHYJP010000145.1 GCA_019429055.1 Bacteroidales bacterium | reverse complement strand
CTGGCAATGCGTATATCGGCAGAACGGATTTCAGGTTGCCGGTTTACTGCTACCCGATACACCTCCATGGGGCTTCTGTCGGGCTCCTCATCAACCGTTATTTCAACATCCGGAAAGGCAATGGCGAACTCTGTATCTTCGGGCAGGAACATGATCTGACTCAGATTTAGATAAGACAGATCAAGCTGGTTTTGAGCATTGACCAGCTGAAGTTCTTCTGTTGCCAGTTGAGCCTGAATAGTAAGCAGCGAACCTCTGGGCAAGGTTCCGGCTTCTACAAGCCGGGTTGTACGATCAACCTGCTGCTTGCTGATCTCTAACTGGTTTATAGCATTTTCCACCAGTTCTATACTGAACAACACCTGCAGGTAGGCCGATGCAACCATAAGTGCCACATCATTATAACTTCGTTCAAGATCATACTGGCTTGCATCAAGGTCCAAACGGCTTTGTCTGATGGCATTCTGCACCTGCAACCCACTAAATAAATTCAGATTGGTAGAGATCCCAAAATTATTGGTGCGGACAGTTTCCGTGGAAAACTCATTGGTAAACGGGTCAACCGTACGACCGAAGTTGTAGGAATGCGATGCACTTGCATTTAATGTTGGAAAAAGATTAGCCCGGCTTTGGGTAAGATTTTCTCCGGCCAGATCAACCGATAACTTCTGTTGCTGTAACTGAAGATTATTTTCCCAGGCATGATCAATACATTCTTCAAGTGTCCATAACCGATCCTGCTGAGAAAAGCCCTTAAAAGCAGAAAAGTTAAGAATAACGAATAAAATCAATATCAGCGTAAGTTTATTACTTTGCATAATGCATTGTTGGATTAATGGGGTTTAAAAATTAGTTTATCCCGACGGTACAAGACAGGCAACCAACTATAATCGGACGCTTTGAATTGTACTTTATTACATTTCAAACGTAATATTTTTTTTTGTAAATGATAAAAATGCTGTGTTTTAATTGGAATAGAAACAAATTATACAGATTATTTGTTTTTGTTTCATAATATATAAAAAAAGCAAACCCATGCGCATAGCAATTTCAGGCCATACCGGCTTCATTGGCAGTGAGTTAACTAAATTCTTTTCAAAAAAGGGTTATGAAGTAACCGGAATCGGGCGCAAAGATTTTAACCGCGGCCCGGGTCACTTAGCCCAAATGATTGAAAGTCACGACTTTTTGATCAACCTGGCAGGTGCACCCATCATCAAAAGATGGACCCGCAAATACAGCCGCCTGCTATGGACCAGCCGTATCGATACAACGGCTTTGCTGCGCGAGGCTCTGGCTCAATGCCAGGAACGCCCCGGGGCATTTTTCTCATCTTCAGCTGTTGGAATTTATTCTCCTGAAGGCATTCACACCGAAAACAAAAACCGGCTTGACAATGATTTTCTGGGATTGCTTTGTCTGAGCTGGGAAGAAGAAGCATCAAAAGCCCGGGTATTTTGCCCCACATACATCATCCGTACAGGCATCATACTGGGAAACAGTGGCGGAGCATTGCCTCAGATGGCTTTGCCCTTCAAACTTTTTGCAGGCGGAAAGATCGGTAACGGCAAGCAGATGATCTCCTGGATGCACATAAAGGATTATGCCGAAGCACTGCATATGCTGATGCAAAGTTTACCGGAACAGGAAGTTTTTAATTTCACTGCCCCAAATCCGGTTTCCAATGCTGAGTTTTCATCTGTACTGGCAAAAACTTTGCACCGCCCCAACTACCTGCCGGTACCACCTTTTGCTTTAAAACTGCTTTTTGGAGAAGGTTCGGTGGCATTGCTTTCCGGCCAGAATGTATTGCCTGAAAATCTGCAGAAAGCCGGTTACAAATTTCAATTCCCCGAAATTTCAGATGCACTTAAGAATTTACTTCAATCAACCGAATAACAAGGTAAACACCTGATCCACCCTGCTTACGGGATGAATTTTGATTGAATACTTTTGGGCATCAACTCCTTTGAGATTGAATTTGGATACGAAAATCTCATCAAAGCCCAGTTTCTCTGCTTCGGCAATTCTTTGTTCAATGCGGGTTACAGGTCTTATTTCGCCGGTAAGACCCACTTCTGCAGCAAAACAGGCTTTATCATTCACCGGAATATCCTCATTGGAAGAAAGCACTGCACAGATAACCCCCAGATCAATGGCCGGATCATCCACACGTATTCCGCCGGTGATATTGAGAAAAACATCTTTTACAGAAAGCCTGAAACCACAACGTTTCTCCAGCACTGCCAGGAGCATGTTGAGCCTTCGCACATCAAATCCTGTTGATGACCTTTGCGGGGTACCGTAAGCGGCAGTACTGATGAGTGCCTGTGTTTCAATAAGGATGGGGCGCATCCCTTCAAGGGTTGCAGAAACTGTTATGCCGCTCAGCTGATGATCGCGACTGGAGAGTAAAATTTCAGATGGGTTGGCCACTTCACGCAACCCATCGCCTCTCATCTCAAAAATGCCCAGTTCGGAAGTGGAACCAAAACGGTTTTTCTGCGAACGCAGGATACGATAAACATGATTGTGATCACCTTCAAACTGCAGCACGGTATCCACCATGTGCTCCAGTAATTTGGGACCTGCCAGCGATCCTTCCTTGGTAATATGCCCGATGAGAAAAACCGGAGTGCCGGTTTCTTTGGCATACTTCTGAAATTCAGAAGCACATTCGCGGATTTGCGAAACACTGCCGGCCGAAGATTCAATATGAGCTGTGGTAAGGGTCTGGATGGAATCGATCACCAGCATCTGGGGCTGCATTTCATCAATATGATGGAAAATATTGTCGGTGCGGGTTTCGGTAAGAATATAACAATCAGACTGGTTCAATCCCAGACGCTCAGCACGCATTTTGATCTGCAGTTCGCTTTCTTCCCCGGAGATATACAGCACTTTCCGGTTTTTAATATTCAGGGCCACCTGCAGCATCAAAGTTGATTTGCCAATGCCCGGCTCACCGCCCACCAGCACCAGCGCGCCGGGAACAATACCACCTCCGAGAACCCTGTCGAGTTCCTGATTGCCCGAAGCAAAGCGTTCTTCCTCCCGGTTTCGGATCTCTGAAATGAGCCTGGGTCTGGCTCCCGCAGCACCAGTTCGTGAACCTGAGCGGGAGGCAGATCCCTTGCCCGGCTTTTCAACCACTTCTTCCACATAAGTGTTCCATTCGCCGCAGGAAGGACACTTACCGATCCATTTGGCAGACTGTGCACCGCAGTTCTGACAGAAAAATGTTGTTTTTACCTTAGCCATAATTTATTGTATTTCAAAAGAAAAAGGGAAAACCAAGCTGTAAAGCAAAATTGGTTTTCCCTCTGCAACCATGAAAACAAGGCTCTAATTTACAAAAAGAATTGAAATTATCATTGAATTTTTACAAACTCTTTGAATAAAACACCTCCGGGAATATCCATATGAAGGATGAGAAACGAACCATCCAGTTGAACCACATCCCAGTGATTGTTCCATAAGGAGTTGGAAGTATTGAGCAAACGTATGGTGGTTTTGAAGGGTGTTGATTCGAGAATATAATAACCCGTATCGATCAGGGTTAGGTCCTCCGGATTGGCTTTGGATCTTTGGTAGATTCTCAGGTTTCCGTCTTCAAAAACCCACTCAGTGGTATGGGGGGCTTCAATGTCGGCCACGTTAACCAACTCCCAGGTTCCTGCCACCATATCTTCCGAGTGCTTTTTGCAACCTGCAAAAAGAACAAGTAACCCAATGGTAAGCCCTGTTAATAAGGAAGAACTCTTCATGTTTTTTTATGCGTATTTAAATACTGACAGCAAATTTAAAAAATAAACGGATACTGAATCCCCGCAATTATACGTGAAAAACAAATAACGGTAAATAAATGATGTTTAAGCCCAAAAAGAAACTTTTTCACACTCATTTCCCTGGTTCAGAAATTGCCTGAAACCCTGATGCTAAAGCTTCTGTGCGGTTGAATATCTCCCGGCCGTCCCATATATTCAGTATTCGTAAAATTTTTCACAACCATAGAAATTTCATAGTTTTGATGAAACTGCCATCCCATATTCAGATCCATGATAAAATAACCTGTGTTGTTGCTGTTCCAGTAATCATAGAAGCCGGGCAGGATGGTTTCGCGGGTTAGCTCATCCAGGAAAACCTCATCGATATTCTGCATTTTAGAACGGTAGAAAAGATCGGTGCCCAGCCTGTATTTCCTGAAAGCAGTGCCGAGACTGAGTTTGGCGGAGTGGTTTCGCCGGTATTTCAAAAAAGTATCAGTATTTTTTCCGGTTCGGGGATCGAACTCCACAGGATACATAAACACATACCCTCCGCTGATATTGTTTTCGAACTGCCCGATGGTGCGGCTGAGAATAAATTCTGTTTCCACGCCATAAACCCTGGAGTATTCGGTATTGGTGGCCCGGAAACCAAACTCACCCAACCCGGTTTGGGGATCGGGATAAATGCCAAATATATATTCGATCAGATCTTTATTCTGGGAATAAAACAGAGCAATATCCAATAGTCCGTTCCATTTCTGAATACCCACCCCCTGCTTTAGCCCGATTTCTGAGTTCCAGCCCGATTCGGCTTCAAGGAAAGGATTGGGAAAAATCCTTACGGCACCCAGGGCGGTTGCAGCATGTTTTTCGGCAATAGACGGATAGCGATACCCCTGCCCCCAGGATGCACGTAAAAAAGAATATTCGTGCAACTGATAATTCATTCCGGCGCGGAACAGCGATACGAGCCGGTCTCTTTCCCCGTTAAGGGTATTATGCTCCAATCGAATACCTCCCACCAGTTTCAACTTTTCCAGCGGGCTTACATCTGCCTGCATATAAGCAGCCAGATTAAGGGCCTCATGATCGCCATAAAACTGCGACCAAACCCTGGTGGTTTTTTGCAGGATACCGCTGTTCAGACTCAGGAAGGAGTTTACCTGGTACCAGCTCTGATACTCGGAATAAATGGAAAGGGCATCGCTGTTGGTAGATCCTGACCCGGGATATCTGTTTTGAGAAAATTGAACCCTGTTACGAATATCATGACTTGCCTGCGGCGAATAACGCAGCCTTATAAACGGATCCACAGTTACGAAAGTACCTTTAAGATTGATGGTTGTTGATTCTGCCTGTCGCAATGCCCCCTGTTCTGCATCTTCCCACAATACAAAATCATGCTTATCGGAATAACCCACCAGGGTGTTAACTCCATAAGAAAGACCCTGGATGCTGCTGTGGTGATGTCTCAGATTCAGATTGATACGCCCCAGGTTCTGGTCGTTAAGCCTGCGATAGCCCTGATCGAGAATAAGGAAACTACCCAATGCCACTTCGGTGTGGCCATATTTTTTAAGATGCGAAAAGGATGCACTGGAGAAGTTCCTGGGACTGCTCCACCATTTCCAGTCTTTGTTGGGGGGATCACCAAACAATCCGCTTTCAATGAAAAACGAAGTTCGACCCTCCTCGGTGGCAGGAGCTGTGCGGAAATTGATAATACCGTTCAAAGCAGAAGACCCGTAAAGAACCGAAGAAGCGCCCTTGATGATCTCTATCTGGGAAATATTTTCGAGGGGGAGAAATTGCCAGCGTATACTTCCGGCATCTGCAGCCAGAACAGGCAATCCATCCAACAGTGTGAGCACCCTTGATCCGGCACCATAGCTGAAACCGCTTCCCCCGCGTATGGATGCCTGCCCGTCGAGTACTTCAATTCCGGGCGATTTGCTGACAAGTTCGGATGCACTGGTAATTTGCGCCTGATTATAATCCTGTGGTCTGATTAAACTAACCGATACCGTGGATTCAGCCACCCTTTGCTCAACGCGCGATGCACTCACAATAACCTGGTTGAGCCGGGTTACTTCGGGTTCAATACTTACGTTCAGGAGAATAGTATCACCGTCAGAAACAGAAATTTGGCTCAATACGGTATGATAACCAATGAAACGAAACTGAAGCGTATATTCTCCCGGCTGTAATCTGAGTTGATATAACCCAAGGTCATTGGTTACAGTCCCCTGTCCGGGTGCAAAAATCACATTTGCACCAGGCAGCGGACTTTGATTGGATGCATCCGTAACCTTTCCTTTCACTACCGGTGGTGTGGCACCTGCCGGGGAAAGGGTTATCCACATAAAAAGTATCAGTACCGTTATCCTGACATACATTATTTGGGCACAAAGGTTAATCTTAAACGCAATGGATCAGTCGGATCATAGGGATTGGGGAAGCTTGCAGATATTTTAAGAGAGTTGGCCTCCAGTTCCTCTATTTTGGTGTAAAGGGTATTCAGAGGCAGCACGGTAAGAGAATCAGACCTGATAAGCAGTTCTGTTTCATTTTGCTGAAATTGCCATGTGCCTTCATAGATACCAAAAGTACCCGTGCCGTCTTCCCTGAAATCCACTTCGCCCCTAAAGTCCTCCAGCAATCCGCCGGGAATACTGGCATCAACACCATTTACCAGCAGGCTGTCGGAAAGCCATATAGGGGTTGTTAAATACCGGAAACGATCCGAAGGATCATCATCCTTATCGCAGGCAGTCCATAAGAACACCCCTGCTATTATAATCAGAAAAAATAATTTTTTCATGCTTTCATGTTTTAAATAACCATATAAAGTTAGTAAATATTTTAATCCGAAATCCGTACAAATGTATACGGGGTTTTGGGTAAACGGTTTTAAACGGAAGATGTTTTGACTCTAAGTCATGCCTTCACTAAAAGCCAGATGGAACGCTGATTCCGCTGATTTTTATGATAGCCAGCTGATTTAATCATAATGAAACCTGCATTTTGCAATCAGAATTTCATTCTCTTTTACCTGGTATATCAATCTGTGCTCGTCATTTATTCTTCGGGACCAAAATCCTTTGTATTTAAATTTTAAAGGTTCTGGTTTACCAATACCCGAAAAAGGATTTCGTGAAATGTCCTTTAATAGGTCATTGATCCTTTTGAGCATTTTTTTGTCGGTTTTTTGCCAATAGAGATAATCTTCCCAGGACTCATCTACAAATATATACCTCATTGGTCAATTAAGTCTTTTTGAAATGATTTACCGGTTTTTAATTTTTCTATCGCAGAATCAAGTCTCTGTTCGTTTTTCTTTGAAGAAAGTTCATGTTGGGTAGCCGTTAAAGAATTGTATTCATCAAGCGACATAATCACTACACCGGAGTCCTTTCCTCTGTTGATTATCAGGGTTTCGAAATCTGTGATTACGCTGTCAAGATATTTCTTTATATTTTGTCTGAAATCTGATAGTGTTGTAGTCAGCATGATTTTTATCTTTATGTACATTTGGTTGTACAAAAATATGTAATTTTTTGCAGCTTTGCAATGGTTTCTTTTAGATTTCCTGAATGTGTGGTTTAATCTGCAATATTATTAGTCAGGGCATGAGCTGTAGTCATACCCTGACTTTACAGACAATGAGGGAATGGCTCTAAGAGATGCCATCAAAAAAAATTAAATTCTCTGAATTTCTTCTTTTATAGCACTGTTGTCGCGAAAAATGTTCCGGAAATTCCCAAAGTTGTATCTAAGGGTAAATCGCAGCATGCGAACATCATAATCAGCTCTTTGCGTGTAAAGAATATACCCATATTTACTTTCCCAGCGTAAATCATAGGTATTCAATATATCATTTGCTTCAAGTGACACAGTCAGGCGATTGTTCATAAGCCTGGCAGAAATACCCATGTTTAAAGTATAAAACTGTCTGTATTTTAACAGTTGCTGGCTTCCGTTACTTTGATAGAAAAAATCACCGTAAACTGAAACTCTTTCATGTACCCGATAATTTACAGAACTTCTGAAATACCAGATAGGTTTCCGGATTTGAATTTCAGTGTCAAGATAGGGTATGTTCAAAACCGGGAAATCTATTCCGGTGCTTGAACTTACCGTAAGTTTTTTCCCTCTATAAGTAGAAAACAGGTTTAACCCAAAAACTCTGCTCTCAGGTATATTCACATGGGTAATTCTTATCCTTCCCGGCACTTCTTCATCATTAAAAAAAGCAAGGGTGATATAATCTTTCATAAACTCATAGTCAGCCACAAAGAAAAGAGACCAGGGAAGCGAAAAACTTGCAGAAAACAGATCACTTATTGTAGGTTTAAGTGTAGGATTGCCAATTCTGTAGGTTAGAGAATCAGCATAAATAAAGTTGGGGTTGATTTGTGAAAATGCGGGCCGGTTTATTTTTCGGGCATAATCAATATTTAATGAAAAATTATCGGAAAAGGCATAGCCAACCATAGCAGAGGGATATAAATTCCGATAAACAGTATCAGTGGCAATGCCGTCGTTTAATTTGATTTTTGATTGTGTTAGTTCGCCTCTCAGTCCAATTTCCGTAGTTAGTTGTTGGAAATCAGCAGAAAAGATATAAAACATAGCGCCAACGGACTCATTTATTCTGTTGGATTCAGCATTCAAAACCACGTTATCAGAAACATCCCATAACCTTGTAGCACCATTATTATTTAACTGAATGTATCTAAATCCTAAACTGTTATTAAACTTGCCAAGTGGGTTAAACTCAAATCGGGAGTTAAAAGAAGCTATGTAATTATTGCTGTTATTGAGCAGTTCGAGGTTTCTGGAAGTTTCACTGGTTTTGTTGAATTCAAGTATGTTAGCCAGTTCATTTCTGTTGCTGTTTGAATAGTCAAATGTAAGGTTTAAACTCCCCAAACGCGGTAATGTATGGCTGTAAAAAGAAGTAAATATATGCCTTGCATCAACTTTGGTCATTTTGCGATTTACTTCATTGATAAGGATGCTTTGCCCTGGCCTGACAAATCTTTGATTATCAAAAACTGTATGCCTGTGCTTTTGACTAAAAAGGTTGTACTGAAAAGTCAAATACTTTAAAGAATCGATATCCCATCTGTTTCCAAGTAATAAGGTATGAGAATTTATACCATGGTCGTGATCAGAATTGCTTGTGTTTGTCATTGGCAAGACATGGCCCTGGTTTTCTGTAAAATCTTCAAAGAACACTTTCATATTCCTACCAGAGAACTGATAACTTAAATAATTAGTAAACCTTCCTTTTCTGTAATTCAGGTTCAGAATTGTGGCATTGCTTGTTTTTCTTGCCAGGGAGCTGCGGTTCAGCACTTCAAAATTCAGCAAGTCCTGTTCAGGTTTTTTCCTTTCAATGAGTATTACCGAACTTACATCGGCACTATATCCGGCTGCCGGGTTCCGGTCAACAGTAACCCTAATGATTTCGGACGATAAAATAGCATCCAACTCTTCGCGCGCCCTCAACTCCCGGCCATCAACAATAATCAGGGGCGCTCCTCTTCCAAAAACCGAAATATTTCCAGAATGATCGGTAATTACCCCAGGTGCATGCTTCAGCACATCAATAGCCGTTCCCAAATCTTTCAGGTAGGTTGAGGAAACGTTCATGATCATTTTGCTGCCCTCAGAAGAATACATCTGTCGGTTGGCTTCAATGATCACTTCATTAAGCGTTGCAGGAACCAAAACCACCGTGTCTAATGAAATTAATTTATCTTTTGAAAAGTCAAATTCTGCCAGGAAGTCTTTAAACCCCACATGTGAAATCCTGATAAGACCTTTGATGGGTTCTTTCAATTCCAATTGAAAAAACGGCTGATCAAATACACCTCCGGTAATTAATGACCTATCTGTTTCGGACAATAGTGCCACATGATAGATCAACTGGTTATCATAAGTTTCGGAGGTAACATGACCACTAATTTGGTATTGAGCGAACCCCGGGTGGCACATCAACCAAAAAAATGCGAGAAAGAATATTGGCCTAAACATCTGATTTCGCTTGTTTATGATGCAACGTGAGTATTTGGCAAGGTTATTTTTATTAATTGGGTAATTTTCAAAGATATTATTAATCCAAACAACTTGAATGTTTTCGTATTTGGTTTTAAACAAAAAAGCAGAAGATTCTACATATGACTTTTTACCTATTCCTCCGCAAACTCCTCAACGGGTTGATCATGCGGTTAAAAAGGCTGATGTCTTCGGTTATAATCTGGGCAATACCATCGAGCATGGCATGGTGCCCCAGGTTAATAGCATAACTGGTTACCAATTGATTATTTAAGTT
>JAHYJP010000144.1 GCA_019429055.1 Bacteroidales bacterium | reverse complement strand
AAACCCCTGCCGGATGGCAAAACCCGGTTCCGGAAGAGTGAAAGGTTTATGGGGCCCATGGTTTTGTTTATGGGCGGCATGATCAAAAAAACTGAAACCGGTTACCTTCAGATGAACCGGGCTTTGAAGGACCGGATTTTGCCTGGCAATCGCGTTTTCACGATCGCATAATCAGGAACAATGAGGAATATCAACGCATTTCAACATACATCAAAAACAATCCTGCCCATTGGCGGGATGACAAATTCTTCGTGTATTGATTTTCCCTAAAACCCTATTATTTATCTTCTTCCGGTGTAGCTGTCCAGAAATAATTTTTTTGGTTGTATCCGCCAAAAACCCCCAGACCGCCCTTAATATTGCTGTAGATATATACTGCTTCTGAAAAAATGAAACCATCATCAGAATTATAATAGTTTTCAACGCTCTTGTGAAACTGATAATAGTGATAATCGGTCTGCATTACATAAGCAAAAACGGAATCGATCCGGTTAAAATTGCCATAGTCAATTGAACCGCCGCCCAGGTTTAAATAACCCCAGGTACTTCCCTTGAAAACCCTGGCAGACTCATCGGTATGGGTAAAATACTCTTGTCCTGTGTCAATCGATAAAGGCATAACAGACATCAGAATGAGTTGTTGCTGGTTTTCATAATTGCCCCATGTACTGATATATGCCCCTGAACGAAAGTATCGTACCTGGGATGATGGTGCGGGTTGAACCTCCCACACAAAGCTTGTTTTGATTTCTTCGTACTGATAGGTGGTTTGAACCGGGTCAGCCAGTATTACCGTATCAATTTCAAATCCGGGCACAAAACATTCGGCCTCCACTGATTCGCCCATGAACGATTCAACCCTCAGTGTATATTCATTGCCTGCTTCAACAGCAAAATCATTTGCATTAATAACAAAAGCCATCAAATTTTCATCATAAGAAAGCTGGGTAAAAGCTTCACCCTTTTTTGCCATATGCACATGGGCCTCTCCGTTTACAGGGGGCACATTGCGAGGGTCCATGGTATTGGGAAGAGAGCGATATACCTTTACCCTGATCATTGTATCCCGGGGTGATATAAAGGAATAAACCACCAGTTGCGGCTCGCTGCCGGGTATATCCACATTGGTAGCTTCGCTGATAAAAAAATCTTCGCAGCCGGCAAGAAGGAGCAAGGCCGCCATTAAAGAAATTGAATACCGGATGGCCAGGGAGTTAAACAGTCTGTATGCAGTCTTATATATTGTTTTTTCTTTCATGATCAGAATTTGAAATTAACACTAATGGAAGGAACAATGGGGAAAATACTTACCTGTATCAGCCTTTTACTCATATCTTCTATCTCTGTATCGTAAGGATTTTGAGGCACGCGACTATCCCAGTCATAGTAAAAAGGATTCCGGCGGCTGTAGGCGTTGTAGGCACCCAGTTCGATGGTTCGTTTTACGGGATAGCCAAAGCGGGTAATATCCCTGTGGAACTGCACACCTATATCCAGCCGCTGGTAAGAAGCTCCCCTGAAGCTGTTTTTCTTGTCGTACACATTGGCATAGGTAAACCAGGGCTGGTAAATGTAGTCCTCTGGTCCGGCCGAATAGGGCAGATGAACAGTTAGAGGAAATTGTCCGGTGTTCAGGTCAAAGGCGTTGCCGGTGGCATAAACCCAGGTAGCACTGAAAGTAGTTCGGGGCGATATTTCGTAGATTCCCACCAGGGAAATGTCATGGCGCCTGTCGTAACGGGCCCAGAATTTTTCACCAAAATTCAGTTCGTCAAAGCGGTGCTGAATCCATGACAGGGTATATCCTGCCCACCCCGAAAAACGTCCGGCCTTGCGTTGCACCAGGAACTCCACACCATAAGCCCAGGCTTCGCCGCTGGTAATGTTATCCTGCCATGAAAAGGTTTCAGCATTTTCAGGATCGGCAATAAAAAGGAAGGAAGCTCCTTCTTTGTAGCCAATAATATCTCTTGATTTTTTGTAATACCCTTCGATGGAGAACTCCAGGTTGCGGTCGAGCCAGTCATAGGCAAATCCGGTAGCAACCTGCCATGTGCGCTGGGGTGCAATCCTCCCGGTTGATGGTACCCAAAGATCGGTGGGTAAACCGATACCGGTGGTGCTGAGCAGATGTACATATTGATTCATGGATGCGAAAGATGCTTTCCAGCTAACCTCGGGCCGTATCATCATATTGGAGTTGAAGCGGGGTTCCAGGTACATGTACGTCCTGCCATCGGCGCGGAAATGGCTGAACCGGAGCCCGGGATTTATACTGAGGTTGTCACCCATATTGATCTCATCTTCCACATAAATACCCGATTCGAGCGAATAATGGATCTCCTGGCTTCTCTCAAACTTACCGATATCATCATCGCGAAATACTATGGCACTGGGTGTGAATTTATGGCGTATGGTTTGAACTCCGGCCTTCACAAGGTGGTTGGGAAGGGGGTTCCAGGTGATGTCATATTTCAGCCCGATATCACGTATGCCCGAATTGTAACTGAGATCGAAAGCACGGGTTGTGTTTTGGAAGTTATCCACATATTTTTCCCTTGAATAAATCTCAAGCAGGTAATCGGAAAAGATAAAGGAGGCGTTGGCAAACAGGCGATCGCTGAAAATATGGTTCCATCTTACGGTAGTGGTAAGGTTTTGCCAGAAAAGCCCGGCTTCAAATTCATCTTCATAGCCGGGTTCGCTGTATGAATCATTTATAAAGAATTTGTCGCGGCCCATGTAGCTGCTCACAAATATGCGGTTATTATTATCAATGTCGTAATTGAGTTTGCTGTTCAGGTCGTAAAAGAAGTAACCGCCATAGCTGTCTTTGGGCATAAACGGGCGGGCAAGTGCATCAATGTAGGTACGGCGACCCGAAATCAGGAAGGATGCCTTATCTTTCACGATGGGTCCTTCCAGTGTAAGCCGGCTGCTTATGAGCCCTATACCCCCTTCGCCGGCAAACTTCTGTTTGTTACCGTCTTTCATCTGTATATCCAGCACCGAAGAAAGTCTTCCGCCATAGCGTGCCGGAAACCCTCCTTTATAGAGTTGCATGCTTTTGATGGCATCGCCGTTAAATACCGAGAAAAACCCGAAAAGGTGGTTGGCATTATACACGATGGCGTCATCCAGTATGATGAGATTTTGATCGGGGCCGCCCCCTCTTACATAAAAGCCACTGGTGCCTTCTGTACCCGATTGCACGCCCGGCATCAGCTGCAATACTTTGAAAAGGTCCTTTTCACCCAGCAGCATGGGTATGTTGCGTGCCTGCTGTATGGGAATCTCCAGCCTCGACATTTGGGTGGTCTGTGAAATGCGGGTTATGCGTTCGTCAGTAATTACTACTTCATCCAGTTCTATACTGCGTTCCAGCTCAACATCAAGTCTTAAATTACCGGTCAGCACCAGTTCTTTTACAATGGTAGTATATCCTACATAGGAGAAAAGGATTTCTATACTATCCTGCGGCAGGGTAACGGAATAAAATCCATAGGTATTGGAAGTGGAGCCTATGCGAAGATTGGGTTCATATACATTGGCACCCACAAGTGTTTCGCGGCTGCCTTTTTCATAAATAAAACCACTGATGGTAAAACGCTTCTGCTGGCTAAACAGCTCCGAAGTAACTGAAAAAACGAGAAAGACAGCGATGACAAGAAAACCGGGGAGTTTTAAACTTTGCATATAGACGGGTTTCGTAACAGTGTATATAGAGTTGCAAAAATACATCATATAACGATGAATATTGTTTGTAAATTGTTTTTCCGTGATGATTACTTAGCTAACTGCCTGCAAAATAAGATCGTTGCCCTTATTCATTTAACAGACGGGAATATTTCTTTTCGGAATTCTGGCCTGAGAATCCTATATTTGCCCGAATAAAACTTCAAAACCTGCTTTCCCGGTAAAAAAACCTGCATCATGATCCTGCAAAAGACCCTGGAACTTCTTAAATCGAAATATTCCACCCATATGGAGAAACTGTTTATTTCAGATGTGGTGATGGGTATGCATCTTACTGCCGTGAAACTTTCCGATGGCAGCTATGGGGTTGCCTCTACGCTGCAGGACGGAGTGTATCACACCGAAAGGAAAAACCGGGACTTCGGTCCGTTTACCCCGATGCAGATCAACGGACAAAAGGTGACAGATCTGTTTGAAGCGTCCAAAAAAACAAAAATAACCGATACATTGAAAATTGCTGTGCTCAATGCGGTTTCAACAAAAATCATTGCAAATGGAAATTACAGAGTGATAGAAAATGCAGATCCCATTGATTTGCTTGATCTTTCCCAACCCCAAACCATAACCATCGTGGGGGCTTTCCGGTCGTATATCGAAAAGCTGTCGGGTTCAGACAACCGCTTGATTGTGTTGGAATTAAATGAGAATGCGCTGCATGAGGAACATAAAAAATATTATGTTCAGGCATCTGAATATCACAAGGTAATTCCCGAATCCGATGTACTGATCATTACCGGATTAACCCTTGTGAATAATACCATCGACGATTTGCTGTCGTCTGTCCCGGAAAACTGCCGGGTGGTTGTCGCCGGCCCATCGGGCAGTATGATTCCCGACATTTTATTTCAGCATGGGGTACATATGATCGGGGCCACCCGAATCACCAAACCTCCTGAGCTTTTTGATTTAGTTGCACAGGGTGGGTCGGGGTATCATTTGTTCAGATATTGTGCAGAAAAAATTTGTATTCACAATGCGTGAGTTTAATTTCATCTATCCAAAACAAATCAGCTTTCCTTCCTGTGAATTTTTTGTTCAGTTCCTTAATCCATGCATACGAGAATTATTTAAAATAATTCCTTATTTCCTTGACTTTTGGAAAAGCAAACCTTATATTTGCTAATTATTAAAAGAGAATAATTCTCTTTAAATCCAAAGGCCATGAAAGCAGAAGAAATCAGTCGAAAACTAATTGAAAAAGGCCTTAAGGTAACTCCCCAAAGAATTATTGTTCTGGAAGCCCTCTTAAAACTCAATAATCATCCTACTGCCGAAAGTATCATTAAATACATCAAGAAAACCTACCCCAATATAGCCACTGCAACTGTATACAAAGTGCTGGATGCCTTAACGGAAAATGGCCTGATCAAAAGAGTGAAGACGGAAAAAGATATCATGAGATATGATGCCATTCTTGAAAAACATCACCATTTGTATTGCACCGAAACAGACCGCATTGAAGATTACCATGACGAACAGCTGGACAGGATGATTGAAGATTATTTTCAAAAAAAAGGTATTCCTGAATTTCAGATTGAAGATATCAAACTACAAATTAATGGAAGGTTCTTAAAAAGCTAAATAGTAAAAATCAAGCAAAATCAAGTTGAAACTTAAAACTGGAGATTATGGAAAATAACGGAAAGAAAACGGGTAAATGCCCTGTAATGCATGGAGCAAACACAGATACAAAAAGTTCTGTGATGAGCTGGTGGCCTAATGCTCTTAACCTGGATATTCTGCATCAGCACGATACCAAAACAAATCCTTACGGGCCCGATTTTAATTACCGGGAAGAGTTTAAAAAACTCGATCTGGAAGCAGTGAAAAACGACCTTAAACAGTTAATGACCGATAGTCAGGACTGGTGGCCGGCCGACTGGGGACACTATGGTGGTTTTATGATCCGCATGGCATGGCATAGTGCCGGCACCTACCGTATTGCCGACGGACGTGGCGGAAGCAACACCGGCAATCAGCGTTTTGCCCCGCTCAACAGTTGGCCTGATAATGTAAACCTCGATAAGGCACGCAGGCTGCTGTGGCCCATCAAGAAAAAATATGGCAATAAGCTCTCCTGGGCCGATTTGTTTATCCTGGCAGGAAATATGGCCTATGAGTCCATGGGCTTTAAAACCTTTGGGTTTGGCGGTGGACGTGAAGACATCTGGCATCCGGAAAAAGACATTTACTGGGGAGCTGAGAAAGAATGGCTCGAACCCACTAAATCGCGTTACACCGATGATCAGGACCGTGAGTCGCTTGAAAATCCCCTGGCTGCCGTGCAGATGGGTTTGATTTATGTAAATCCTGAAGGGGTGGATGGCAACCCTGACCCCCTGAGAACCGCAAAAGATGTGCGCCAGACCTTCAAGCGGATGGCCATGAATGATGAAGAAACCGTTGCATTAACTGCCGGAGGCCATACTGTGGGTAAGGCCCACGGGCAAGGCGATGCATCTATACTGGGTCCAAAGCCGGAAGAAGCCGATCTGGAAGAGCAGGGATTTGGCTGGAAAAATCCCAAAGGCAAGGGTCACTCAGAGGATACTGTGTCCAGCGGACTGGAAGGTGCATGGTCGAGCAAACCCGACAGATGGAATCATACCTATTTTCACCTGTTGCTCAACCATGAGTGGAAGTCAGTAAAAAGCCCGGCAGGGGCATGGCAATGGGAACCCGTTAGCATAAAAGAGGAAGACAAGCCCTTTGATGCTCACATACCCGGCGAGCGCCGTAATCCCATGATGACAGATGCCGATATGGCCATGAAGATGGATCCGGAGTACCGTAAAATATCAGAGCGCTTTTATAAAGACCCGGCGTATTTTGAAGAAGTTTTTGCCCGCGCATGGTTTAAACTGACCCACCGCGACTTAGGCCCCAAAGGCCGCTACCTGGGACCCGATGTACCCAAAGAAGACCTTATCTGGCAGGATCCTGTTCCGGCGGTTGACTACACCCTGTCGGAGGCAGAAATTGAAGACCTGAAGAAAAAATTGCTGAACAGTGGCCTGTCGCAAACCGAGCTGATCAACACAGCATGGGACAGTGCAAGAACATTCAGAGGTTCTGATTTCAGGGGCGGTGCCAATGGTGCCAGGATCCGTCTTGCTCCTCAAAAAGACTGGGCAGGCAACGAACCCGAACGGCTGCAAAAGGTGCTGGCAAAACTGGAAGAAATTCAGCAAAGCCTTGAGAAAAAAGTAAGCATTGCCGACCTGATCGTACTGGGCGGTACTGCTGCCGTTGAAAAAGCCGCACATGAAGCCGGGGTAAATATTAAGGTACCTTTCAGCCCGGGTAGGGGCGATGCCACCGACGAAATGACCGATGCCGAATCTTTCAACGACCTTGAACCCATTCACGATGGCTACAGAAACTGGGTCAAAAAAGATTATGCAGTAAAACCCGAAGAACTCCTTCTCGACAGAACACAACTTATGGGCTTAACCGCTCCTGAAATGACCGTTCTGGTGGGAGGTATGCGTGTACTGGGAACCAACCATGGTGGTTCAAAACACGGCGTGTTTACTGACAGGGAAGGCGTCCTTACCAATGATTTCTTTGTAAATCTTACCGATATGAGTTACACCTGGAGACCTGTCTCCGATGATATGTACCATATTATCGACAGAAAGACCAATCAAACGAAATGGACAGCCACCAGGGTTGATCTGGTATTTGGTTCAAACTCAGTGCTGCGGGCTTATGCCGAACTCTATGCACAGGATGACAACAAAGAAAAATTTGTGAAAGATTTCGTAGCCGCATGGACCAAAGTGATGAACGCTGACCGGTTTGATCTGAAATAAGGGTTGCAGCAATCTGCTGATTGTTAAACCAAACAAATAATTTTTTTAAGGCAGTCCGGAAATGGGCTGCCTTTTTTAATTTCCTTACTGCAATCTTCAACAAATAAGAAATAGGTCAAAATATTTATAGACCACGAATAAAAAGGTTTCTCACAGTTTATGTAAATTTATTATATATTTGTTGGGAAGTTATTCCACTGCACCAAAGCATGGATTTTAAATTACTATACTCCTTGAATAGTTTGAAAACATATTTTATACTATACTTCTGATTTTTAACAAAAAGCACAAAAGCATGAGATTTACAAATTCTACATTTCACTCAAAAAGTATCGGATTTCTGCTGTCTTTAGTTTTTTTAATCTATGGTTGTATTAAAGAAGATCCTCCTCTTTACATCCTTAATATAAATATCAATATTGATGAAGCTGGATCTGTTACAGGAGCTGGAGAATACACTTCAGGAAGTGAAGTAATACTTAGTGCAACTGCTTCCGAAGGCTATGAGTTTGATTACTGGTCAAAAGGAGATACAATACTCGATACTCAGCATGAAATTACTTTTATTATGCCTGAAAATGATATCACATTAATAGCAAATTTTCGGAAAAGTGAATATAGTTTATTGGTAAATATCATTCCCGAAAATGGTGGTGTGGTTGAAGGACAGGGAGATTATCAGCATGGTGATAATGTTACTCTTATTGCTAAATCCAGTGATTATCATCGTTTTTTATACTGGACCAATCAGGAAGGGCAGATTATTGAAGTAGATTCAGTTTACTCTTTTGAAATGCCCATGGCAAATAAGATAATTAATGCAGTTTTTGAAAGGCCAAAATACTTTTTGAGTTTGTTTGCTTCACCACAAAGTTGGGGTAATCCTGAACATACCGGTTATTATTATTGGGGAGAAGAAGTAATCATAAGTGCAAATCCTGTTGATGAGGTTGATTTCATTCACTGGACCGATCGGGATGAGACAGTTGTAAGCACACAGGAAGCCTTTTCTTTCATTATGCCTGCTGACAGTGTGAGCTATACAGCCTGGTTTTCATTATCTGACGGGTTTATTGCAGATATTGATTATAATATTTACCCTGTGATTACCATTGGTAATCAGCAATGGATTGCAAAAAACCTGGTTGTAACCCGGTATAATGATGGCTCCCAAATAATTACAGGACTTTCTCCACAAGAATGGGTTGGGAATACAGAGGGAGCCATGACAGTTTATTCTTACGAAAATATAAATGGACTTAACAGCCAGGATGAGGTTGTACAGGCATATGGCAGACTTTATAACTGGTATGCAGTAAATCATCCATCAAATCTTTGCCCTGCAGGTTGGAGTGTACCGGGTATAGAACAGTGGAACCAACTCATCAATTACCTGGTATCAGTGCATGATATGGTTAATAATGAATCCGAAACAGAAAAAACAGGCGTTGCCAATGCACTGAAATCATGTCGTCAGACATTCTCACCACTTGGACCACCATGCCAGACTTCGGCGCATCCCAGGTGGGAAACATTTATTGAAGATCCTGATTTTGAAGGTCCAAACATGCAGGTTGGTCTTGATCTGTTTGGCTTCTCTGCATTGCCCGGAGGAATGATCGGTAATTATGGTTTTCCCCGGGAAATTGGGCAAAGCGCTCAATTCTGGTCTTCTGATCCTATTGATGAAGATGGTGCATATGCTTTTTTGACAGCTTATGTTCTGCAAAGTTTGACTCAATACCCGAAATTAAAGAAGTTTGGTTTTTCCATCAGATGCATTCAGGATTGACGCATATATTATTCCTGGTTATTGATTTTCTGGCCTTTTAAGAGAATTACTTTAGATTTTAAAGCGAATTAGCGGTAAAAATGAATAAGGAAATCCTTTTTAAACATAACCCCATTCCAATTTTCGGACGAATTATTCAATTGTTTTGCTTGTTACTTATTGTAAGGGTTTCATTTCTCTATCTCCTGAATCCATTACTTTCTGTTCTGATTATTTTATTTCTCACATTTGTATTTTTTCTGGTGGGTGAAAGAAGTATTATGGTAACTGAAGATCAGATTGTTATCAGGTATTTTCATTTACTGGGAATTTATGATAAGAAAAGTGTGATTGAGTTGTCTGATATTGAATTCGTTGATTATGACAAACCCGGGACTTTTTACCTTGCTTTAATTTTAGGAGGTGCTGCATCAGCCCAAAAAAGCGGTAGGCTGATATTCAAATACAAAGATGGGAGGTATGATCAGATGGTATTGAGTATGCCCAGATCAAAGCAAAAAGTAATGTTTGAGTTACTGTTTGAGTTGATAGAAGATAATAATAAATGAGGATATTCTGAATTATGCGAGATAATGGATAACAGGGGATGAAAAGAATTTTGTGCAGAAAAATTTAGTGACGGGGCGACTTGAATTCGCCCCGTCACATTCAGAGATTCGGGCGACGGGGCCACTCCAAAGTGACCCCGCCGCTATAGCAAAACAAATTCCACCACAATACAAGTAAAACTGTGAAAATTCATACAATTATTCCCATTTTCCTGTTAAATTTGGA
>JAHYJP010000362.1 GCA_019429055.1 Bacteroidales bacterium | reverse complement strand
ATAAAAACAAATACCAGAATTGCAATAGATATAAAAAGAATTGTAGTTTTCATTTTTTTATTTTTTTTGATTTCAAAATTATTAAGGGTTATAACAAAAAGGCGGAACTCTTAGATCCCGCCTTTGTTTGCTTATATTGGTGTTTATTTTAAGCCTTTCCTGGCGGTTTGCACGGCTTCGGCAATTTCACTGCTGGGTTTAGCCACACTGACTTGATTGATCAGTTTTTTGGTTTCAGCATCGAAGAAATATGCAACCCCGGTTCTATTTTGAGATTCCATGGCTTCATATAAACCAAGCTTTTTCAAATCAGCAGCCGATTTTTCTTTTGATTCATCGGTGGATAAATCATTTACAACAAAATGGATAGCACCATCCTTATTGTTTTCGGTAAAAACGCCCTGTGCTCTTTCACCATTTCCCACACAGGCGGGGCACCAGCTGGCATGGTTTACTACTGCAATTACTTTTGCATCGGATTGCGCTATGGCAGATGCAGAGATCATTAAAAGGAAGATCAGGCTTGTAAGAATTGATTTTGTCATTTTCATCTTTTTTGAATTTAGGATTATAAAAATTAAAATTATAACCCTTTAGACGGCGAAAGAAAGAAACCTGACATGATGATTTTAAAATTACCTACCTATTAAACCCTGATAAAATTTTTCACCCATTCATTGGCTGGATTTTTCCTGATATTTTCAGGAGTGTCGCACTGTTCTATGATTCCAAGGTTCATGATTACCACTCTGGTTCCCAGTAAAAAGGCTTCATTGATGTCATGGGTCACGAAAACAAAAGTTAACCCTGATTCCTGATGCATCGTTTTGAGCTCGTGCTGTAAATTCCTGCGGGTAATATTGTCAAGTGCACCAAAGGGTTCGTCCATCAATACAATTTCGGGACTGGCAGATAATGCCCGTGCCACACCTACCCGTTGCTGTTGACCACCGCTCAAATTTTCGGGATAGGCATCAAGCTGAGCTATATCAAATCCCATCATTTCAGTTAGAGTGGATATGCGCTCATCAATAATATTTTGATCTGTTTTAGAAAGTTTTAGCACAAACTCCATATTTTGGCGCACCGTGAGATGTGGGAATAGCCCGCCCTGCTGAATAACATACCCAATGCGGCGACGTAGCTCAATTTTATTCCATTCAACAAGATCTTTGCCCATCACTTTTATTGTTCCGGTGTCATAACCAGTCATGGCATTGATCAATCTCAAAAGAGTAGTTTTGCCACAACCGCTGGGACCAATTATGGTAACAAATTCCCCTTGGGGAAGGGTTAATGAAATGTTGTTCAACACCGGGTTGTTTTGTTGATATGATTTGGAAAGATGCTCGATTTCTATAATGGCTCGGTTCATTTGGTGAAAATTATTGTAGTAGCTGATGAGATTTTAAAAAAGAAAATGCCACTTCCTCAGGCGATTTTTGCAGGATTTCTACTTCGTAATTCAACTGTATCATCGTATTATCATCTATAAGATGTAGCAAAGGGCTAAGCACATTTTCCAGTTCAGGGTAATTGCGTA
>JAHYJP010000361.1 GCA_019429055.1 Bacteroidales bacterium | reverse complement strand
AGTATCTGTTTTAATACTAAAAATGAGTCGAAACAAACTCTATCTCATTGTAATATCATTTTGTCTGGCAGGGTATTTCTGGATTGGTTATCATTACATCAGAACAACAGAGTTCAATATTAAAAATGAATCGAACCTGGAGTTTTGCATGTTCAGAAGCATAACGGGGGTACCCTGCCCTTCCTGTGGAATGACCCGGTCAGTTACAACCCTTATACGGGGCAAAATAGCAGATGCAATCTGGTGGAACCCACTGGGAGTTATTATGTTGTCATCCATGGTGTTATTCCCCATTTGGATCATCGGGGATATAGTTTTCAGAAAAAACTCATTTTTTATTTTTTATAAAAACGTTGAAAAATTCTTTCAAAAAAAATCCATCGCAATTATTTCCACTGGTTTAGTACTCTTGCTATGGATATGGAACCTAAAGAAATTCTTATGAGCAATATTGAATCCTTAAAAGGTCGTATTGAAGATCATCATGCCGAAAAGGCATCCAACAGCTACCTGATGTCCATGGTGGCGATCATGGCAGGTATTGGCCTGCCATTATTTAACCTTATTGCCACTTTTATCTTTTACATGGCCAATCGCAAAGAAGCTTATTTTGTAAGATGGCATTGTACACAGGCATTATTCTCGCAGTTTTTACTGCTTCTTTTCAATGCCCCGGCTTTTGCATGGCTCATAACTATTATATTCGGAAACAATGAGTTTAACAATAACTTCTTTGCATACATAAGCGTTGTACTATTTATCAATCTCGTTGAGTTCATTGCTACTATTTACACTGCCATACAAACCCGGAAAGGCATACATGTTGAATGGATCATTATAGGACCTTTGGCTCATTCAACTGTAAAACCACAGGAAAAAAAGTTTGAGTATGTTTAAAAAATTTCTCACACAGTTTTTCATTTTCCTTGCCATTGTTGCACTGATATGGTTTGGATTAAGAAGGTTGGATTTCAAAAAAGCAACACGCATTGACCAGAGAATTGAGCAACTTGAAGAGAAACTCGGTGATGTCTTCCTTAATATATTCAAACAACAACACCTGGAAATAAGAGATCCGGAAATTCATGACTACATTGAATCGATCCTGGAAGATCTTTTTGAAAAAAACCAGATAGAGCGTAAGAGTATAGATATTTACCTCTTAAAAAGTTCAACCGTAAATGCATTTGCCCTTCCGGGAAGAAATATTATTCTTTTGTCCGGACTGGTTGGTTTTACCGAAACACCCGAAGAGTTTATAGGTGTGATAGCTCATGAAATAGCCCATGTGGAATCGGATCATGTAATGCGAAAACTCAGCCGGGAAGTCGGCATAGCAGCGCTCTTTGCAGCCATATCCGGAAATTACAATATGGAGCTTTTGCGGGAAGTGGCCAAAATGCTTGCTTCAAATACATATAGCCGTTCTCTTGAAAGCGAGGCCGATCTTCTGGCCTTTGAATACCTGGTAAATGCCGGCTACAACCCACAAAGCCTTGCAGACCTTTTCCACAGATTTTCAGAAGAACTGGATGTTTTACCCC
>JAHYJP010000143.1 GCA_019429055.1 Bacteroidales bacterium | reverse complement strand
GTTGTAGTTTGAGGATTTGTGTTGGGCATTTCCATAAAAGATGTAATCCCACCGGCAACTGCAGCACGTGATTCGGTAAGTATTTCAGCCTTTTGAGTTAATCCCGGTTCCCGGAAATGAACCTGGTCATCTATGATACCCGGAAGGAGATAGGCAAATTCAGCATCTATAACCTTAACTTTACCCAGATTTGAAATGTCGGGTGTTTTTTCGTATACTTCGGCAATGAACTCATTCTCTATGAGAACAGAACCCTGAAAGATGCGACCTTCGTTTACGATGGTGGCATTCACGATAAGTGTTTTTGATGACATGGAATAAAATTTTGAAATGGTGTAAGGCTATATCAAATATTGCTGCCTTCAAATTTTCTTACAGGCTTGAAGATGTTTCTCATTCTGAGTTCAATAACTCCAAAAATAGCTTCCTTAAAAATACCTTTGGTCATTTTTGAATCCCCATGAGTACGGTCAGTAAAAATGATGGAGATCTCTTTGATTTTAAAACCGAGTTTCCAGGTAATATATTTCATTTCAATCTGGAAGGCATACCCTGTAAACTTGATCTTATCAAGGTTGATTGCTTCAAGTACTTCTCTGCGATAGCATTTAAAGCCGGCAGTTGTATCCCTTACTTTCATGCGGGTAATAAAACGCACATAAGCAGATGCATAGTAAGACATAAGGACCCTGCCCATTGGCCAGTTGATAACATTTACGCCATGTATGTAACGCGATCCAATGGCCAGGTCGTATCCATCCTTTGCACAGGTATCATAAAGCTTTATAAGATCAACAGGATTATGCGAAAAATCAGCATCCATCTCAAATATGTACTGATAATCTCTTTTCAGAGCCCATTTAAAACCGTAGATGTATGCAGTTCCCAAACCAAGTTTTCCCTTTCGTATTTCCAGAAAAAGTCTTTTGGAAAATTCAGGGATAAGTTTTTTAACAATATCTGCTGTACCATCGGGCGAGCTATCATCAATCACAAGGATATGAAATCCCTTCTCCAGAGAAAAAATCTTGCGGATAATCTTTTCGATATTCTCCTTTTCGTTATATGTAGGGATGATGATTAAGCTATCTGCCACTATCTGTCTGGTTAATTTTTCATGAAATACATTGCCGGAGCATATTCTCAGCAAATAATTTCCATTGATTTGGAATTGAAATGCTGATTGTTTGTTGCTTGCCAATCGAATGGCCAAAATTAAGGTTTTGTTTTTAAAAACAGAAAAAAATTATGGATTATTGTGCCATATACTCATTACCGGTTTTTCTTATTAAAGCACTTGTAAACAGCAGCATCTGATAGTATTATGTGATAACCTGCAACCTTTGGTTTTGAAGAGGCACATTCCATATAAAAACTTTTTAACCCTTGGGGTAATTTTTCGGAAGTAATTTGATATTTGAACTTTTTTTTGTTAAAAAGGTTAGTTTTCAAATTTTTAACAGCAAAAAACAGAGATATTAATATTCTAATCTTATGTGTAATGAAGAACATATTGATAATAGGTGCAAGTTCAGGTATCGGCCTTGAACTTGCCGGCAAACTGAAAGAAAACCACAACATTTATGCATTGAGTCGCTCGCGCGGTGAACTGCCTGAATCAGGGAATATCCAATGGAAAGAATTTGATGTGCTCAAGGATGAAATAGATACCGGTTTCCTTCCCGAACAGCTCGACGGACTGGTTTACTGCCCCGGAAGCATTAATCTTAAACCCTTCAGAGGTTTGAAAGTAACGGATGTTATCAGCGAATTTGAATTGAATGCCCTGGGTGCTTTTAAGGTTATTCAGGCAGTTTTGCCAAAACTGAAAAAATCAGAAGGTGCATCAGTGGTGCTGTTCAGCACGGTAGCAGTGGGGCAGGGGATGCCTTATCATACTTCCATTGCCATGGCCAAAGGTGCTGTGGAAGGGATGACCCGTTCGCTGGCTGCCGAGCTGGCTCCATCAATCCGGGTAAATGCTGTTGCTCCTTCACTTACCGATACTCCGCTTGCATCGCGCTTACTGAGTTCGGATGAAAGACGTGATGCATCAGCTCAGCGACATCCCCTGAAGCGGGTTGGAAAACCCTCAGATATTGCATCCATGGCTGCATTTTTACTCAGCGATGAAGCATCATGGATTACCGGCCAGATTATGGCAGTTGATGGCGGAATAGGTGCACTGAAAATTTAATATAACTTTGAGCAGTAAAACGGAATTTTGTCCCATTCATGAATTATGATAAGGTTACGGCTGCATCTGATTCTATTTATTGCGTTTGTACACTTAACTGCCTGTATGAATAAGAAAAGCGAAACTCAAATTCAATTTGACCACTATCCTGATTTCAAATCAGACTATGTGGTTGCCAGAAATGTTGAAGTAATGCTGCCGCCTGGTTATGATGAAAACCGGTCATACGATGTAATTTATTTCCACGACGGACAAAATGTGTTTAATAGTGAAACTGCCTATGGTGGCGTTGCCTGGGAGGTGGATACTGCAATGAAAGCCTTATTACACGAAAACAGGATCAACCCTGCTATTGTGGTAGCCATCTGGAATACCCCCAAAAGGATGCAGGAATATATGCCTGCCAGACCTGCTGATTCTGTTTCTTACAGGGCCAAAAAAGCAGGCTGGGATGATGAATTTATTTCAGATGATTATCTCAGATTTATTGTTACTGAACTCAAGCCTTTCATTGACAATACATATAGTACTTTACCCCATCGTGAAAACACGTTCATAATGGGATCAAGCATGGGGGGATTGATCTCACTCTATGCACTTACTGAATATCCGGAAGTTTTTGGCGGAGCCGGTTGTATTTCAACCCACTGGCCCGCATTGGACGGTGTTTTTCTGAATTATGTGAAGGAAAACCTGCCCCAACCAGGAAATCATAAAATTTATTTCGATTTTGGCACCGAAACCCTGGATGCACAGTATGAACCCTTTCAGCAAAAAGTTGACAAAATGATGGAAGAAAAGGGCTTTACTAAAGGCAAAGACTGGTTAACACTTAAGTTTGAGGGTGCCGACCACAGCGAAAAAGCCTGGAAAGAGAGGGTGCATATCCCCCTGGCGTTTTTTCTCGCAAAAGAATAATCTTTTCAACATAAACCTTCCCATTCAATTCTTCGGGGAAAAAATATGTAACAGTGCATGGTTGGCGACTTCCATGCACTTCTTTTTATTTATATTCATTATAAATTAGCGTGAAAAGTGTTAAAGTTTAGATGACGGAGGGTCTCAAATAATAATAAATATCTATTTTCGCCGGCGGACATATGTTAAATACGGTACTTTTAATTTTAAAAAGCCAGAAAAAAGCCTATAAATCCCAGGATAACCTTCATCACACCATTTTGATTTTTATAACCAAAACTATGAACCATGATACTAAAAATGTTTAAACCAACTGTGTTTCTGCTTTTGTTTATCCTTTGTTTATCTGTTTCTTATGCACAGCGCGATCCCATGCGCTATAACCGTATTGATGACAAGTATATACATATGACGCAATACGATGCAGATACTACAGCAAAAGCTCTTATATTAGGTGATTACGGAGTTGTTGAGATATTATATGACCAGCGAAATGGCTTTCAGAGTCATTATACAAGGCATATGCGGGTAAAGATCTTTGACAGGGATGCACTTGATATGGCAAATTTCAGAATTCCATTATACTCTTCCGGCTCCAGTCGTGAGCGTCTTGTCAATCTAAAGGGTGTAACCTATACCCCTGAAGATGGAAAAGTAACACGCACCCGGTTCAACCGAAGAGACAGTTTCGATGAAGAATTGAGTGATAATTATAAAACTGTCAATTTCACCCTGCCCAACGTTCAGGAGGGTACTGTGTTTGATGTTGAATATACCGTGGTTTCTCCATTCCTGTATTACCTGCCAACCTGGTATTTTCAGAGTGAGCACCCAACAGTTTTCAGCGAGTTCAGGCTATATATACCTCAATATTTCAGTTACAGACCTATGATGGCAGGATATCTTCCACTTAATGATCACAGCAATGACTCCCGCGGTAGAAAATTCAGGGTTGAATGGGTAGAAACAACTAATTTGGGTTTAGGAGCCACAAAGAATACCCGACGCTCTTCCAATGTGGATTATACTGAAAATATTACCATTCTCCGCGTGGATAATGCGCCGGCATTTAAGCCTGAGCCCTATATGAATGCGGCAATAAATTATCTTTCAAAAATAGAACATGAGCTTGTAAATTTTCGCATGCCCTATGGCCCATCAACCGATTACAGCAGTACCTGGCCAAAGTTAGCCAAGCAGTTGATGGACTCCGATAATTTTGGAAAACAATTAAACCGTTCCAACTATTTAAGGGATGAAGTAGCCCGGATCAACGAGTCTTACTCTGAGCCGGTTGAAAAAATGGTGGCTGCCTTTCAACTGGTGCAGCAAGAAATGACCTGGAATCGTCGTAACAGCATTTACACAAGTCAGAATTTGCGAAGGGTATGGGATGATAAACAGGGGAATTCAGCTGATATTAATCTTCTGCTGGTTTTACTTCTCAAAGAACTCGATATTGAAGCTGAACCGGTTATTATCAGTACGCGTTCGCATGGCATGATAAATCCATCTCAAATTATGCTCAACAGCTTTAATTATGTTGTTGCATGGGCAAGGGTGGATGGAAATGAGATGGTGATGGATGCCACCGAAAAAAATATTCCTTTCTATTTGCTTCCGACCCGATGTATCAATGGCGATGGCAGACTGATTGCCGAAACTTACAACCGGTGGGTAAACCTTGAAGCTTATGCTGACAATTTCGTTCATGCTGAATATGATATAACTGTAAAGCCATGTGGCTCTATTCATAGCAATCTTCAACGTAACAAACAAAACTATACCCGCCTGATGCTGGAACAAACTTTCAGAAATTTTGACCGTGAGGAGGATTTTCTGGATAATTTTGAATCTGATTATCCGGGAATGGAACTGCTTGATTTTGCTATGCTCAATAAGGATGACTGGTCGCAACCCCTTTTAACCACCTATGAGTTTGAGATTCCTGATATTGATGACAGCCCCAAGGATATATTGTATATTAACCCGTTGATTTTAGACCAGATGGAGAGCAATCCTTTCCGCACAGAGGAGAGGCTTTTCCCTGTTGATTTTATCTTCCCCATAAAAAGAACTTACCAGGTCAGGATAAATATTCCTGAAGGATATGTGGTTGATGAACTTCCGCGCAATGCCAGGGTAAGTATGCCCGGCAGAGGAGGCAACTATATCAGCCGATACGTTGTTAATGGTGACAATACCATTGATGTTGAAGTTGAGATGGAGCTCAGCAAAGCTCTGTATCTGCCTGCAGAATATAGCAGGTTGAGAAATTTTTTCTCAAGAATTGTTGAGGAGCAGGCACGTGTTATTGTATTGAAAAGGGAATCCTGATATTTGAATTATGAAAAATCATTTTTTTGGCAGGATCATTCTTTTTGCTCAATTCCTTATTATCGGATTGTTCGCTTTACCGGCAAAAGCTGATTATGCAGTATCCCTTATTCCTGAGGCTTTGCTTGAAGATGCCAATAGTGTTTACCGCGAAAACCACATGGAGGTATTTTTTACGGGCCCGGGCAGGTTTACAGTGCGGCGGCACATTGCTGTTACCATATTAAATGAGAATGGCAAAGGACCTGACATCCTTACCATGCAATACGATAGCAACTCAAACATCAGGTTTACCAGCGGTGAAATATTCGATGCCGACGGCAATTCCATAACCCGCATCAGACGAAGGGATCTGATTGATCAAAGCAATGTTTCTGATTTTTCTCTCTATGAGGATAACCGCATCATGGGTTATATTCCACGGATTTCATCATACCCTTATACTGTAAGTTATGAATATGAAACAAGCTACAGCAGAGGGATGTACTATGCTATGAGTTTTTATCCTGTTCCGGCATTTAATCGTAGCACTCAGAAATCATCTCTGAGAATTACATATTCGGATGATATGGAATTGTATTTACGTGAGTTTAATCTTGATAATGTAAAGGCAGAAGTATCGGATATTCGCAACAGTAAGCAGATCTTATGGAACTTTGAGAATATTTCTGCCATCAGGCGGGAGCATTTGTCTCCTTCATTGAGCTATCTCGCTCCTCAAATAATGTTTGCGCCGTCGAAATTTGAATACGACAGCTACTTTGGAAGCAATTCATCATGGGAAGATTTCGGGAAATGGGCATGGACTCTGAACCAGGGAAGAGATAATTTATCGCCCGAAAGGGTTGCACATCTCAACGCATTGGTTGCAGATTTTGATAATGACCACGATAAAGTAAAAGCAATCTATGAATTCATGCAATCCCGCACGCGTTATGTAAACATAAGTTTGGGTATTGGCGGAATGCAGCCCTTTGATGCTGAAACCGTTGACCGCACAGGTTATGGTGATTGCAAAGCACTTACCAATTATATGATGGCTATGCTTAAGGCTGTGGGTATTGAATCTTTTTATACCCTGGTAAGAGCAGGAGTGGGCCGTTATAATATTGTTAATGATTTTACATCCAATCAGTTTAACCATGTGATACTCTCGGTTCCACTTGAAAATGACACCATATGGCTGGAGTGTACAAGTCAGATTTTACCATTCAATCATCTTGGCGATTTTACTGATAACCGTCCTGTTCTTATTGTTCGTGAGGATGGCGGGCACCTGGTAAGCACCCCGGCATATTCCCGTTGCCAGAACATCAATAATTCAAAAACCATTATTCAGCTTGATCTGCAGGGACATGGCTCCGGAAACCTCAGAATGGATTATGGCGGAATTTATTTTGTGGATTATATGCCTGTCTTACGGCTGAGCTCTGAGGAACAACAGCGATGGCTTTACCGTAATTTTTTATTCCCCAATTATACCATCAACAGCCACTCGCTGGCTACAGTTGCTGAAGATACCCCGGTTGCTGTGATAGAAATGGATATTTCGCTCAGATCTTATGCCAGCACAAGTGGTCAGAGAATGTTCGTGCCCTTAAACCTGGTCTCTGCAAGCCGCTCTACTCCACCGCGCATCAGAAACCGCCAACATCCGTTTGTTCTGAACTTCGAAAGATCAGTTTCCGATACCCTGATTTTTCGATTACCTGCAGGCTTTGAACCGGAAACTTCATTGAATGAGTTTTCCCTGGAATCTGAATTCGGAAGTTTTCAAACAGAATTTATTATAAACGATAATGAGTTCTGGTATATAAGAAAGCTTGAAACCTACAGGGGTTTCTTCCCGGCAGAAAAATACCAGGATTTTTTCCGTTTCCACCAAAGTGTTACAAGAGCTGATGCACAGCGTATTACATTTGTGAGAAGTCGATAAGACACAGATAGGTTTTAAACATGTTTGAGTTTGGTTTGTTGCGTTTCTTTGAAACCCATTTTATATAACCAAAATCTGATTTTATGAAAAATCTATTCAAGACCAGCGACATCAAAGGCTACATTTTTATCAGACTTATTCTTGGCTATGTTTTCCTGGTGGCCGGATTACAAAAATTTATCTTTCCTGAAAATATGGGCCCGGGAAGATTTGCCGATATGGGATTCCCGTTCCCTGAGTTTACAGCTTATTTTGTAGGGTTTTTCGAAACCATAGGTGGTTTGTTTATTCTCTTTGGATTTGCCTCCCGACTTGCAGCAATTCCACTTATCATAACCATGATTGTGGCCATAATTACAACCAAATTTCCGCAACTGGCCGACGGATTCTGGGGGTTTGCTCATTCGGCCCGGTTGGATATTTCCATGTTACTGACAGCAGTTTTTGTGCTTGTAAACGGCTCTGATAAAAGTTCTCTCGATAAAAAATTATTTGATAATTAAGGAAAACTGCTAATATCGCCGATAAAGCCCTGATCACTTATAAGAATCCCCACTTACGGGGATTTTTTATTTGATCAGGTATGCCTAATTTTGCGTAAATTTATAAATGATGCAAGATCTTATTATTTCAGGCAAAATGAAAATGGCCGATATCATAAATCATGATAAACGTGCCCTGGTATTGATGCCCCGCTTTGGAATTGAGCTTGGCTTCGGCGATCAGACCGTTAAGGAAATTTGTGCTGATAAAGGAATTGACACTGATTTCTTCATACTGATGGTTAATGTTTTTCTTAACCCAGGCTATTTTCCCGACCGGAAATTGAAGAACCTGGATGTGGATATGTTGTTGTTGTATCTGGAGAATTCCCATAAATATTACCTTGAAGAGAAAATTCCCTATCTTGAAAATCTTCTGGAAGAGTTTAAGAATTCTGTTGATCATCCTGTAACAGGTCAGCTTGAAAAATTTTTCACCCAGTATATTGATGAGGTAAAGGATCACCTGGCCTATGAAGATCATACGGCTTTTCCTTATGTAGCTGCCTTATCAGAGCAGATCAGGAAAAAACAACTGGATCTGTCCGGAATAGATTATAATATCGGCGTTTTTGAAGAACGCCACGATAATATCGAGGAAAAACTTTCCGATCTGAAAAGTTTGCTGATCAAATATTTTCCAACTTCCAACGACCGGTACATCCGTATCCGGTTGCTCAACGAACTCATGGATTTTGAAGAAGATCTGATCAACCATGCGCGGATTGAAGATAAGGTATTGATACCCATTGTTGCACAACTGGAACAAAAAATCTCATAAACCGGCTAATGTCTAAAAGCTTAATCATAGCAGAACAATCGGAGATTATTCGCAAAGGACTTGTTTATATTGCGGAGGCGATAGGGATTTTCAGGTCCGTAAGAGAAGTGGCATGCAGTTCGGCGCTTATGGATCATATTGAACGTTACCAACCCGATGTGCTTATTATCAATCCGGGTATGGTAAGTATTGAAAATCTTGAAAATCTTAAAGAACAGAACAAAGGAGATCTTAAAATTGCTGCTGTTGTTTATGCTCTTTTTGACGATGACCTTTTGAACGCCTTTGATGATGTGATCATGGTGGGGGATACACGACAGAAAATTCAGCGAAAAATTCATGCTTTGCTTGATAAAACCCCTCCCCGAAAAGCGAGCAGACCCGAAAATACTCTTTCGGCCAGGGAACTGGATGTTTTGAAACTGCTGGTAAAAGGATTAAGTAATAAAGAGATCTCGGATAAGTTGTTCATTTCTACACATACGGTTATTTCGCATCGTAAGAATATTACACACAAGCTCAATATAAAATCTGTGGCCGGACTTACCGTTTATGCCATTCTTAATGAAATCATTTCGATGGAAGAAGTACAATAAGGTTATACATTCATAAAAATTTTATAAAGCCCCGAAAATCACTTTCCGTTTCAATAAATATTTTTAGTTTTGCATCATTCAATGCGCGAATGCAAACAAAATAAATCATTTATGAGCCTTACAAGAGGTTTTCCCGCATGTTTTATTTTATTTCCGTCAGATATTCCTGACAAAGGTTTTCAATTCATCTGATTTTGGGAAACCTCCCCATTTTTCCCATAAATATTTCATTTTAACATAATTCGACAAAATAAGAGTTTTGCTTTTGCAGGATTTTTATTTTGGGATATTAAAAACTTTTTAAAATACAACCGGAATGAAAAAATTATCAGTTATTGCCTTTGGAGGCAATGCATTGTTAAGAGGAGACCAGGTAGGAACTATTGATGAACAGGAACAGAATGTATACGATACCTGTCAGCACCTGGTGGGATTGATCAAAAAAGGGTATGATATTGTTATCGGTCATGGCAACGGACCCCAGGTGGGAAATGTGCTGCTGCAGCACGAAGCCGGCAATAAAATATACGGCTTGCCTAAGCAGCCCATCGATTTTTGTGTTGCCGAAACACAGGGATCTATTGGCTTTATGATTGAGCAGCAAATGCGAAACGTTTTGGCAGAGCATGGTATTGAGCGCAATATTGTTACCCTGGTAACGCAGGTAGTGGTAGATAAAAATGATCCTGCTTTTCAGAATCCAACCAAACCTGTTGGTCCGTTTTACACTAAAGAAGAAGCCGATCAGCTTGAAGCAGAAAAAAACTGGGTTTTCCACGAAGACCCGCGCAAAAGGGGCTGGAGAAGAGTAGTAGCATCTCCAAGACCTTTTGAAATCCCCAATTGGAAAGCCGTTGAGAAACTTGCCCGCGAAGGAAGCATCGTGATCACCGTAGGAGGTGGCGGAATCCCGGCCTACATTGATGACAAAGGCAAAATGGTAGGAATTGATGCGGTAATAGACAAAGACCTTGCTTCATCTTTGCTGGCCAACAAGATCAAGGCCGATGAATTTTTCATCCTTACCGATGTGCCCAATGTTTTTATCAACTTCCATAAGACCGGTGAGCAGAAA
>JAHYJP010000142.1 GCA_019429055.1 Bacteroidales bacterium | reverse complement strand
TTATGTGCGGAGGTACCGGCCTTTATATTGAAGCAGCACTGGCAAAGTACCGGTTGTTGAAAGTGCCTGTGAATAATAAACTCAGGAAAGAACTGGAGCTGCTTTCGCAGGATGAACTGGTAAGCAGGCTGAAGAAATTGCGTCCGCTGCACAACACAACTGATACCACCGATCGCAAAAGGCTGATACGTGCCATTGAAATTGAAACTTATAATGACAAACATAAAGAAGAACGGAAGGATTTTCCGGAATTCTCTTATATTATCTTTGCCATTGATTTTCCCCGAAAGGAAATCAGACAGCGAATTACGGAACGATTGAAACATCGCCTCGAAAATGGTATGATACAGGAAATTCAGGAACTGATCAAAAAGGGCCTGAAGCCTGAGCAGCTCATGTTTTACGGTCTGGAGTATAAATATATTACCCAATATGTAACCGGTGAAATAAGTTATGATGAGATGTTCAATAAACTCAATACGGCCATACATCAGTTTGCCAAGCGCCAGATGACATGGTTCCGCCGGATGGAGCGCAAAGGATTTAAAATTCATTGGATAGAAGGTTCATTAAACAATAAAGAAAAGCTGCTTCAAATCACCCAAACACTGCAAAAATGACAAGAGGTTTGTTACTCATTCTGGCTCTGTGGCTTAACGCCTGTGGTACGCCGCCAGAATCTCCCACTTTATTACGAAACTATCAGCAACCTGCAACATCGCAGGAAATTATTGACTTTGTTGAGGAGGCGGTTGTAAAATCGGATAATCTTTATCATACGGTTATTGGATACAGTGAAGGGGGTACTCCCCTTGTGGCTGTGCACGCTTCCAATCCTTCCGAATATCCCGACACTAAACTGCACGTACTCATATTTGCCCAGCAGCACGGTAATGAACAAAGTGGGAAGGAGGCAGCATTGCTGCTGATCCGCGATATGGCCAATGGAATGTACAACCACTGGTTCGAAAAGCTGGAGATATGGATTGTACCCCAAATCAATCCTGATGGGTCGGATATGAACGAAAGGCGCAATGCCGGCGGTATCGACCTCAACCGCGACCATATTGTGCAACTGGCTCCTGAAACACGGGCCATACACAACCTTTTCAGAGAATTTAATGCCCACGTTACGGTTGATATACACGAGTATTACCCTTATCGTGAATCATGGGCCGAATTCGGTGGATATAAAAATTTTGATGTTCAGGTGGGAATCCCCACCAACCCTAATGTTTCGGAAGAAATCAAAACGTTCGCTCTAATGAAAGCGTTACCCTCTATTGAGAAGCATCTCAATGAGAAAGGATTCAGCTTTCATAATTATATCGTTGGGCCGGCCCCCAACCTGGGGCGTACGCGCCACTCAACCGTTGATTTTGATGATGGCCGGCAAAGTTTTGCCATTCAGAATACCCTTTCCTTTATCTATGAAGGAATCAACGGACAGGATGGTTATATTGAAAACCTGGAACGGCGAACCATAGGACAATACGAAGGACTTGTGGCATTGCTTGAATTTTTATACGATACCGCACCCGAAACCCGCAGTATGGTAGAAAAAGCACGGAAAAATCTGAAAGAAGCCAAAACAGGCGAAAAAGTGGCCATCCGCATGGAACATTTCCCTGATACCAGCACCCTTATGCTGCCGCTAACATCTTCAAAAACAGGGCTTGATACCCTTGTAATGGTAGAAAACTATCACCCGTTAGTACAGCCTACCCTTGAAGTGAGTCGTCCTTTTGCATACCTTGTGCCAGCCAACGACAATCAGCTAATAGAATTCCTGAAACTTCACAAACTGGTTATTGACACCAATGTGGACCTGAGCGATAGAATCGTTTCACGTTATTTTATAGAATCCATCGAAACGAGTATTGATGAAGAGCTTCCCAACCGGTTACCCCGGGTTATTACTCAAACTATGAATGGCAATGAACTTACCGAAGAATATTTACTCGTACCCACTGCCCAGCTTCACAGCAACTTCATAGTAAGTCTTTTTGAACCCCAATCCATGCTGGGACTGGCGCAAAGGCCAGGGTTTGAGTATTTGCTGGAGGAAGGGGAAGTGTTTGGGATATTGAGGGTGGAGTGAAGAGAGAAGACCGAAGAGGGAAGACGGAAGCTGAGGACGACGGCCTGAAGTCCCGGGAGTGACCAGCGAAGCGGGAAGCGAAGACAGGAAAATTTGAAATTCGAAGCACAAACCGAGCCGCAGTCGGGCTTAGCGAAGGGGGGAGTAAGCCGGCAGATGATCAACGAACCTATAAACTTTTCAACCTATTAACTTTTCAACTTTTCAACCCATCAACTTTAAACCAAAATAATGCTTACTTTTGCAGCCGTAAAAAAATCCCCCTATGGCATTGAAATGTGGAATTGTCGGAATGTCCGGCACAGGAAAAACAACTGTTTTTAATTGTTTATCAAAGAGTAAAGTAGGTGCAGGTGCACCCAAAACCACCAATCTCGGGCAGATAGAGGTACCCGATCCGCGGCTTCAGGTTTTGTTTGAACTGGCAAAATCTGCCAAAATTGTTCCCACAACCGTTGAGATCGTTGATATACCCGGACTGGTAAAAGGAGGCGGACAAATGAAAGGCGGAGCACAATTCCTTGCCGATATCAGGCAAACCGATGCCATCCTGCACGTTTTGCGCTGCTTTGATGATGATATGGTGCCACATATCGAAGGAAGCGTAAACCCGGTTCGTGATAAAGAAATTATTGACCTGGAACTTATAAGCCGCGACCTGGAAACCCTTGAGAAAAAAATACATCGGCTTGAAAAAGTTGCCAAGAGTGGCGATAAAGATGCCAAACATGGTATAGATGTTATCAATAGCCTGGTAGAGCATATGGAAAACGGTGAAAGTGCCCGCACTTTTTCCATTGAAGAAAATGACCAGAAATATATTGATGACTGTTTCCTTCTTACAGATAAACCAGTTCTGTATGTTTGTAATGTGGATGAAGCTTCTGCAGTTAACGGGAACGATTATGTTGAGCAGGTAAAGAAGTCGGTAGCCAATGAGAAAACAGATGTTCTGGTAATAGCTGCACAAGCTGAGGCTGAAATTGCCGAACTTGAAGATGAAGATGACAGGAAAGAGTTTCTGAAAGACCTGGGCCTTGAAGAACCCGGAGTATATAAACTCATCAGGGCGGCATACAACCTGCTCAATCTTAAGACTTTCTTCACCGTTGGCCCCAAGGAAACCCATGCCTGGACCTTCAGGGAAGGGATGACCGCTCCGCAAACCGCCGGGGTGATACATAGTGATCTGGAACGTGGCTTTATTCGCGCAGAGGTAATGAAGTACGAAGATTTTAAAGCTCTGGGCTCTGAACATGCCTGCAAAACAGCCGGTAAGTTTTTTATTGAAGGAAAAAACTATAAAGTGCAGGATGGAGATATTCTGAATATACGGTTTAATGTATAATCAATCTTCAATTAATTTACAAACCCAAGCTTCTCGAGCAAATTGCTGAAATCATTTTCTTTTACGGGTTTGGTAAGGTATTCATCCATTCCTTTATCCATATATCTTTCCCTGTCGCCCTCAAAGGCATTTGCACTTAAACCTATGATCGGTGGAAGATTGCCGAATTTCTTTCTCAGCATTTTTGTGGCAGTAATTCCATCCATAACTGGCATTTGAATATCCATTAAAATGAGATCATAATTATCGGGGACGTAATTATCAACAGCCTGAAGTCCGTTTTCCAACACATCGACTTTGTGCCCCATACCCTTGAGTAGTAATTTAACCACCTTTTGGTTTACTTTTTTATCTTCAACAAGCAGAATTTTCAAAACCGACTGAGCAGTTGTAGCTTTAGTGAAAATTGCTTTTTTCTCTTCAGGGGCCTTATAAGTTCTTTCAGCCTTAAAAGTAAACCAGAATGTGCTGCCTTTACCGGGTTTACTCACCAAGTCTATCTCTCCACCCAGCATAGTAGTAAGTTCCTTGGAGATGGAAAGACCTAATCCTGTGCCTTCAAAAGCCCGGTCATAATCCTGCTCAGCCTGGAAGAAAGGTTTGAAAAGATTTTTTTGGTCCCTGGTATTGATTCCCTTTCCGGTATCAGTAACCTCAACCTTAATCAATACTGAGTTTTCATTCTCCAGCACATGAACAGGTTCAACTTCTGAAATCTTTACTTTTACCCAACCCGTGGTTGTAAATTTCACGGCATTGGACAACAGGTTATTCAAAACCTGAGATACACGTTGTTTGTCTGCCTTTATATAATCCGGTAACCCCGGAACTGTTTCGGCAAAAAAATCAAGTCCTTTATGGGATGTTAAGGAAAAAAACAATTTTTCTGCATCATGAATCAGGTCGTTCAATCTGAAAGATTCCTCCTTGAGCTTTACTTTTCCGGCTTCAATCTTCGAATAATCCAATACCATGTTAATCGTTTCCCTAAGGTTTTCACCTGAATGCTGAAGGGTTTCAAGATAATCTTTCTGTTCTTCCGACAAACTGGTTTTTTGAAGCAATTCTGCCATGCCCAGAATTCCGGTAAGAGGGGTGCGGATCTCGTGACTCATATTGGCCAGGAAGTTCTGTTTAAATTCAACGGATTTCCTGGCAATTTCGATTTCCTGATGAAGCAACATTTCTTCTGTTCTTCGTTGCTCTTTCTGCTGTAAAAGCATTCTTCTGTAAACAACACCAATCATTACAAAAGATACCAGAATAAGAAAATAACTGACATAAGCTCCTGTAGTGCGCCACAAGGGTCTTGATATATGAAAAGCGTATTGAAACTCTTCACTTAAAATACCATTATTGTTTACTGCCCGTACCCTGAATATATATTTTCCGGGCGATAAGTTTCCATAATGGGCTTCATTTCGATGGGTAAATGCACTCCATTTTTCATCCAGACCTTCAAGTTTAAACTGGTATCTGATCTGGTCATTAAAACGGGTTGTTATACCCACAAAGCTGAATACAATGTAATTATTGTTGTGTTTTAAATTCAGGTTTTGGGGCAAACCATACCAGGGTGTAATATCATCAAATTTCATTTTTGAAACTTCAACACCATTTCCCAGTATCATCATTGTATCCTGATTGATAAAGACATCTGCCCATGGAATATTTTCATTGAATAAACCAACATTTATAATTTCCACATTGGGAATCATGGAAATATTTGCTGCCTTTTGCGGCGAAAAAGTAGTTAAAATATCATTGGCCCCAATCCAGATAACTCCCTGGGCATCCTGAAAAATGGCTTTTGAATTTGATCCGATACCTAAAAAGCCGTCAATACGGGTAAAACTCTGAAAATAAACACCGGCTTTGTATATGTCGTGAGTAGAAAAAACCCGCAGGTCATTTTCTGATAATTTTCCGGGAAGCAATAATCTGCTAAGCCCCATTCTTGTGCCAACCCACAGATTTCCGGAATAATCATCCAGTAAAGAATAAACAAAATTACTGGGCAGCCCCTGGCGTTCCGTAAAATTGAGTACAACATTATCTCTGATCAGGAAAAGCCCGCCTCCGTTTGATCCTGCCCACACCCATCCTCTTTGATCTGCAATCAGGTCAAAAATATCATTAGCCGGAAAGCCATTCCTGCGATTGTAATATATAAAACCCTGACCATTGAACCTTGTAATACCACCCGTACGTCCCGCAATCCATATATCACCGGTATTATCTGCAACAACTTTACGTACATAATTATCATTCAAACCCTGATCTTCCATATAGTTAATCAGGTTATGATCATCCAGCATAAAGATGCCATGTCCATGCGTACCAATCCAGATGTTTCCCTGTCTGTCTTCGGTTATGGAGGTAATAGATACCTTTTCTCCATCAGACAGGATCTCCATAGAATAAAAATGAGAACCATCATATTTTACCAGGTATCCCCCGTAGACGCCAATCCAGATATTCCTTTCTGAGTCCTTAATGATCGATCTGATACGATTATCACGCAGTGGATTCTGGAATGAAATGTTAGTAAACTGTGTTCCGTCGAATTTAAAAACACCATTGGTGTGCGATGCCAGCCATATAGTACCTTCATCATCCTGCGATATGCTTCTGATAAAACTATCGGTCAAACCATCATCATCAGTATAATGACGGTAAAGATCTCCGTTATACTGGCCTATTCCACCTCCATAACTTCCAAACCACATTTTTCCTGAGGCATCCTCAAAAAAACAGGTAATAAAGCTATTGATCAACCCGTCACTTTCCCTGAAATTGAGGATCCTGCCGTTCTCAATTTTTACAATTCCTGCTCTCCGGGTACCGAGCCAGATGTTACCTCCTGAATCTTCACTGAGACTCAGAATATCAGTATCGGGCATACCCTCGCGGGTAGATATCTGGCTGAATTGTTTTCCGTCAAATATGCTCACACCCTCTCCATCGGTACCAAACCATAATCTGCCCTTATGATCTTTTACCGAATTTATGATATAATCTGATGCCAGACCTTGCCGGGTGGAATAGTTCCTGAAGCTTTGGCCATCAAATCCCGAAATTCCGTTACCCCTGGTCCCGAACCACATATTGCCCTCATCGTCCTGTTCAATCGTATATACTATGTTTCCTGCCAGCCCCTGTTCAGTAGTGTAATGAATAAAGGTTTCCCCGTCAAAATGACTTACACCTCCACCATAGGATCCAAACCAATAATTCCCATGGTTGTCCTGCAAAATGGCTTCAACACTATTATTTCTCAATCCATTCTGATCATTGAAAATAGTATAATTCCTTCCGTCGAATTTTATCAACCCTCCTAATCTGGTTCCAATCCAGATAATTCCTTCCTTATCGATAAAGAGCGATAGAATATGATTGTCGGGTAATCCGGTTTCCTGGTCAAAATGAGAAAAATAGCTTCCGTCGAACCTTACAATGCCTGCACCATAGGTACCTATCCATAAATTACCTTCCCCATCTTGCACAATGGCACTAATGTCATCCTGATTTAACCCCTGGGTACGGGTATAAAAACTAAAACTGTAAGGGTTAATGAATTTTATCATAGGCTCCCTGGCTTCGGTGTGTGCAGGAATACCGGCTCTAATAATTAACGGTTCAGCTTTGTTAATAACAGGTGGTTTCATTGACTGAATTTCAATGATTTCGGGTACACCTGCCTCTACGATTGTGGGTTTAAGATCTTGAATTTTCCTGTCTGCAATAGCGGATGAAGTTATAAGGGTTGGATAAATTCTTTTGAAAACGGGTAATGGCAAGCTATCCGGTTCAGAAAAATTGCGTGAATCAAAAGTTTTCAGATCTAAAGTATCCGCATTAACAAAGGATGTGAGAAATCCTTCCGGTTTCCTGTTGGCACTCTTACATGACAGAAAACCAATGACAACTATAAGAATCAGAAAACTTCTGCGGATTTCGAATTTAGGTAAAATGGTGAGCGCACAACGCTTAACAGCTGAGTTTTGTGCATATGTTTTTGGCATATTCAGGGGTTTACTTGTTAGTTATTGACCTGATAATTCAATTTAATCCTGAAAATGCTAAAATAATTCAATTAGTGAATTCAAAACTCCGCATTTCCCTGTATTTTAAATAAAGAAAATGCCCCCCACATCCACAGGTGGTCCATGATACAATTCTTCAATCTTAAAACCCTGCGATGCTATAATATCACGCAACTTATCTTCCTCATCAAAAAACTTCATGTTACCACAAATAAAAAATGAATTTCCGGAAATTCCGCAACAACCGCCGAAAAACCCATGCGTAAATCCTTCCAGCAGGATCTTTTCCGGACATATATAAAAAACCGGAATGTTTTCCTTTTTAAGGATATTTTCGATCCCTTTATCAGATGTAAGAATAAAATCTCCTGCCTGAATGGTGTTGCATCTTGTATACGCCTGATTGCAGTGAATACGTTTTTCGTGGGATGATAAAACTTCAGATGCGCTGATACGCGTGTTATGCAACAAACCGTATGATGTATAGAGAGCATTGTAGGGTGCAGTATCTGGGTATTTTATTCCGCAATTTCTTGTGCCGGTTATAATACTATACCCCGAAAGCAACTTTAGGTATTTTTGGGGAAGATCGGGAGAAACCACCAGCCCCCCGGGCCATTGGTAAATGAAAATATCAGGATGTCCGGAGATAGCATTGTAAACAATACCTGTGGTTTCGAATTCAATCACCTGTCCCCAACGGGCCAGATTTTCCTTTGCCTGTAAAGGTGCCCGCTTATCAATAAAAATCAACATGGATCTGATCTTTTTTAAACCCTTGCTCTGCGTAAAATTCCACAATTTTAAATTTTCCCTGTAACCATTTTTTATTAACCTTTTTGTGCCCGATAACAGCATTTATATTCGTTGGATGAACACGCACAAATAGTTTGTCCGCCTTTTCGGGAACAATGTCATTTAGCCGGTAATACCATACCCTGGTCATTGCCATTTCGCCGAAGGCAGGATGAAAAGGACCGGCTATCAGGCTGCCTCCTTCATAAAAAGATTCAGAGGGGTGCAAACCCATACGAAGAACTTTTACTCCCGCAGCCTGAAAAAGCAAAAATAATCTGGCACAAAGATCAGCAGCTTCTTCCAGTGATTGGGGCTGATACTTTCCCTGGCGGTAAAGCTCTGCCAGATCCGTATCTTCTATAACCAGCGTGGGATATATCCTGGTGGTTTGGGCTCCTGATTCAATGATTGTGCGTGCGGTTTCCATTGCAGATTCCTCTGTATCGCCAGGCAGACCGGTCATCATCTGTAAACCGGTCTCAAAGCCCATATTACGGATCATACCGGCTGCCTTTACAATCTGAGAAGCATTGTGACCTCTGCCTGCAAGCCTAAGAACTTCATCATTTAGCGATTGTGCCCCCAGTTCTATGGCAGTTACATGACGGTTTTTCAGATTTTGCAGAATTTCTTCATCAATATAATCGGGTCGTGTAGAAATCCTGATTCCTTTGATTTTGCCGGCATCAATCCAGGGTTTTGCCATTTCGAGCCAGGCATTTTGCTGCTTCCCGGGCAATGCAGTAAAACTACCGCCAAAGAAGGCAATCTCAACGTTATTATTTTTATAATCAATGGTTTGAAGATGCTTTTCTACAATTGCCGTTACCTCATGTGGTTCAGGTGCCTTGCAGGTTCCCGAAATGTTATATTGATTACAATACACACACCGGAATGGACATGCCAGCTCGGGAATAAAAACAGGAATATTGAAATGTCGCATGGGTTTTTTAATAAAAAAGTCAGAAACTGCTCCGGTGCCACAGGCATTGTTTTTCTGGATTGACAAAACTACTCAAAAAAGCATCAACAGAGATTTGAAAACACCCTGAGTGTCTTATAAAATTCTATCTTTGCGGCTCAAAACAAAATGATGGAAGACAGAATTGGAGAACTTGCTGCACTGGGCACAGCTTTCTGCTGGACCATAACTGCCATAGCCTTTGAAACCGCCAGCCGCAAGGTGGGCAGCATTGCGGTTAATTTCATCCGGCTGGTAATGGCATTGGCGCTGCTCAGTATATTTTCCTGGTTCAACAGGGGTTTGTTCTTTCCACTGGATGCTTCCGTTCATTCCTGGTACTGGCTGATTTTTTCAGGTCTGGTAGGATTTGTTATCGGCGATCTTTTTCTCTTTGAGGCGTTTACGCTTATAGGTTCCAGATTATCCATGCTTATCATGACACTGGTGCCGCCCATAACTGCCACATTGGGCTGGCTGATCATGGCAGAGCAAATGAGCTGGTTCAATATCATGGGGATGGCCATGACCATCTCGGGGATAGCTCTCGTAATTTTTGAAAAACACTCACCTGACGGAAAAAAGATCCGCTACCCGGTAAAAGGCTTGTTCTTTGCTTTTCTTGGAGCAGCCGGACAAGCAACAGGATACGTACTCAGTAAATATGGCATGGGAGAATATGATCCTTTTGCTGCCACGCAAATCAGGGTGATTGCAGGTATAGTCGGGTTTATCATTGTTGTAAGTTTTTTCAGGAGATGGAAGGCAGTTTTTGGCGCTTTACCACAGCGAAAACCCATGCTTCTCATGCTGCTGGGCGCTACTTTCGGCCCGTTTATCGGGGTGTCATTATCGCTGTTGGCAGCTCAGAATACTACCACCGGAATTGCAGCCACCATTATGGCCATTACTCCTATTCTCATCATTCCACCTACACTTATTTTCTTTAAACAGAAGGTCAGCTGGAAAGAAGTTGCCGGTGCCATAATAAGTGTTGCCGGAGTTTCGTTATTTTTTATCTTTTGATCAGTTTTTTCTGATCCTTGCTGAGGACACTAAACACCTTAACAGAATTGAAATCCATCAAAAAGACATCTGATTACAATAACCGGAGAAAGAAGAAGAGAAGATCACCCGGAGTTTCTTTCAAAAAATACATACCTGCAGTTGTTGT
>JAHYJP010000141.1 GCA_019429055.1 Bacteroidales bacterium | reverse complement strand
CCGAAGCCGCCATCAACAAGCTTGTGGAAATGGGTGTTACCGATCCTGAAAGAGTTGCCGTTTCAGGGCACTCCTACGGTGCATTTATGACCGCCAACCTGCTGGCACACTCTGATCTGTTTGCTGCAGGTATTGCACGTAGTGGCGCATACAACCGAAGCCTCACACCTTTCGGATTCCAGGCTGAAGAACGCACTTACTGGGATGCACCGGAGGTTTATCATAACATGTCGCCGTTTTCCTATGCTCACCAGATCACAACACCCATTCTGTTGATTCATGGTGCCGACGATAATAATTCAGGTACTTTCCCCATGCAGAGCGAAAGATTTTATGACGCACTGCGTGGACATGGTGCTACTACACGTTTGGTAATGCTTCCCCACGAAGGACACGGATACAGTGCCCGGGAATCAGCCCTTCACATGCACTGGGAATGGCTGCAATGGCTCGACAGGTATGTGAAGAACAGGTAGGGAGACGAAAGACTGAAGACCGAAGACGGAAGAAGAAAACATCACACTTTTGATCCCGTCTCCGGTCTCCGGTCTCCGGTCTTCCGTCTGTCAAAAATTCTTCTTGTCAAATAAAATATAATTTGTACTTTTGTACCCCCAAAACAAAGCATTGGTTCCGTAGCTCAGCTGGATAGAGCAACAGCCTTCTAAGCTGTGGGTCCCAGGTTCGAATCCTGGCGGAATCACATAAAAGCCCGGCGCGCCGGGCTTTTTTAATTTAATGAAGGAACGATCAGGACAAGTGGTGTTTGCACATTTCAAATTTGAACCAAAAGGATAATAGCAATTAAGGCGGCAGCAAGGGTAAGCCGGTTCAGATGTTCTTCCTGGTGGTACATTTGTGTAAACAGATCGTCAACAAAAAAGTATTCAAAAGTATAGTTCGGGTCTGCATTTTCAAATCTCTGTTTGATCCAGTCCATGGTTTCAGGTGTATTACCAGGCAACATACGTATACTGATCCTGGAAAAATATTTTTCCCACATGGTAAAAGCCATCGGATCAATTTCATTATGCAACGACTTAAAATTAAAATCAGATACCACACCAATAACCTTTCCGCTGTATTCCCATATAATAACTTCTTCCCCTATTGGATTTTCCAGTCCGAGCTTCCGTACAGCCGTTTCATTGAGAATAACAGAAGCAGAGTCGGTCATCATTTCGGGATCAAAATCTCTCCCTTCAACAATACTAATTCCAAAGGTTTCCATGTAATCATGCTGAACATAGTTCTCATACATCATTATGGATGATTGCGGAGTATCTGATGCCTTGCGGCTGTTCTGCAGGCTTATGTTTTCACCGGGCACATCATGCGACGCTGTTACATGGGTTATGGCCGGATGCTGCAAAAGCTCAGCCTTAAGTGCAGGATAGCTGTTACGGATGCTTTGCGTGAGACCTCTTACCGAAACTATATTTTCGCGATCAAATCCCAGATCCCTGTTTTGCATGTAATTGACCTGCCGGTTAAGCAGAAATACACTGGTAATAAGAAAAATGGAAATAGCAAACTGGAATATAACAAGTGCCTTACGGATAAACCGGCTGGCAAATGAACTCCTTGTCATACCTTTAAGCACCACAATGGGCTGAAATCCTGAAAGATAAGATCCTTGCGGAAAGCCCCCATTACTTTGCGCATGCCAATTTCGCGCATTCGCTTTTCGGATTGAACCGTTACCAGGTTTATAAAATTGAATATAGCAATGACAAGGACTGCCAAAGCCAGAAATGAAAAAATGTAAACATGACGAATGTCTCCTGTTTCGGCATACTCAAAGCTGAAACCGGAATGGAGGTAAATCCTGTTCAGGGGCTGCAGGTCATGTGTTCCCGACATTCCAATGGGTTCGAAACGATCATTGAAATAATGATCGGCCACTGCTGAAGTTCTCTCTCTTAAAATATCCGGATTGGCATCTTTTCTCTTCAGGATATAGGTTGGAAAAGAGACACCATAATTTTCCACAATATTAGAACCGGGTCTTACCAGGCTGTTGAAGGACCCCAGAATATCGAACTGCAGGTGAGAGTTGGCCGGAGGATCTTTCATAAGTCCGGTGATCCTGTATAGACTTCCCCTGATGGTCATAGTTTTTCCAATGGGGTCAGCATCAGAAAAATACTTTTCCGACATGCTTCTGGTAATTACAGCACTGAAAGGTTCTGACAATACGGTTTCCGGATCACCCTTAATTAAAGGAAAGCTGAAAATGCTTAAAAAATCGGGATCAACCCAGAAAACCCTGTCATTGGTAAACCGTTTGTCTTCATAAATTACCTCAGTAATGCCCACCCTGAAAACACGACTCACCTTTTCCACTTCCGGCACTTCATCTGCTATATGTGATGCAATATCTCCACTGCTAAAGGAAGCAGAAAGCAATTTCCCATCCGCAAATGATCCATCAAGGGTAATGCGGTAAATACGATGATAATTTTCATGAAATTTATCATAACTCAGTTGGTGGTAAACAAAGAGCATGATAAGAACAGAAATCGAAAACCCCAGCCCCAATCCTGCAATATTAATTATCGTGAAAAATCTGTTTTTAACAAGTATGCGCCAGGCAATTTTTAAATAATTCCAGTTCATTATGGTGGGGTTTCTATAAATTTTTAAAACAGAAATTGATTCCTGATATTAAGGTTATAATTGAAAACCATCAGGACAAATTTTGTAATAATATCATTTCTCTGCGTTGATTTGTACATACCCTGATTCATAGTACCATACACCGCGCCAAATATTTTAAACAACTATTATTCAATCATATAAGGCTTATGATCGGCAGCATGCTGAAAGGAGAAACCAAAAGATTAACTGATAAAATGTACGAAAATGAACAAAAATTTCCAATTCAGGACAGTTATTACGAGTCAATAGAAAAAGAGAAAAAAAATTGCCAGGTTATATCACCCGGAAAAAATATTAATACTGTCATATAAAACACCTGCATCAATTAAGTATACCACCGATTAACATACTTCAGAATGCCCCTAATTTTGTATAAATGTCCTGGCTGGTTTTTTATTCGGGGGAAAACCTATCGGCATTAAACCATCAGGTCTGGTTTACCTTAATAGTAAAAGTAAAAAAACCAAAAACAGGTATTTTCCGTAGTTAAAGTTATCGATATTTTTCATAATATTGCATTAAGTTTTTTGTCTTTCACAATTATTATTAAATTATTTATTACAAGATTAAAATCAAAAAATATATTACAACTGTCAACATTAACAGACTTATAATACTGGTACAATCCGGCGAAAAAAAACATAAAACAAAAGAATTTGAAATGAAAACTACAAAATTTTTACTTTTAGGATTACTTATAATATTTCTGGGATGCCAGAAGGATTCTGAAATAAGTAAGCTCGATGACCCCCAAAGCAGCAGGTTAAAGATCAAAAATCAGGTTATTTCTGTTGTTCCGGGATTTGGGCTTAAAACGGCGCCAGCCGAAACCATAGGTTTCGAATTCACTCTGATTGCAGAGGTTGATGCTCCGGTGGTTGATGGACAGACCGTTCAGGCAACCCATGTCGAGATCGTTCAGAACTGGGCTTTCGTTTCCTACAACATGCGCGGAAGCCAGCAACTGGGGGCTATTGACATCATTGACATTGCCAACCCTGCACAGCCGGTAATTCTTCATTCCATTCAGTTCGACGATAAGGATGTTAATACCGTAGGCTGGCGCAACGGACACATTGTAATAGCAGGACAGGATATTGAAGGTGCATTTTACGGTTTTTATTCCATCGATGACGAAACACTCGAAATCCACAGACTGCAGTCTTACTCTGCCATGAGCATGGTAGTAAAGGATAATCATATTCATGTGGTTAGCGGCGATACAGGCGGACTTACAATGATTGATCCGGATGGAACCGAGGATTTTCTCTATTTCTCAGATGCCAGATCAGTGGCAGTAAATGACGAAGTGTATGTGCTCACAACTGAAAGTATTTCTGTTGTAAATGGCGATAATATCTCCATCGATCCCGGTTATATCCAGTATGCATCCAAAGCTGAACTGTCTCTTTCCTACGAATACCTGTTTGCTGCACTTAACAGGGGTGGCGTTCATATTTTTGATCTGGAGGATCTTTCACTTTTCCAGGTAATTGACCGGCCTGTTACTCCTGAAGGAATGGATGACGAAGATTTTGTTACCAACAGCGTATCCTATAATGAGCCATTGCTTTTTGTGGGTAACGGTGGTGCAGGTATTATGGTAAGCGGAAAATCAGACCTTTTCAAAACTGATCCCCAATTTGTAACCTATGGATATTTTGATTTTGACGGTCCGCTTTCCACCAACTTTGTGAAATCGGAGGGCAACTATGTTTTTGTGGCTACCGGTCTGGGTGGATTGAAAATTCTTACCATACAGGAGATTCCGGACGACAATGATTGCGTTTGGTCCAGTGAAACAGCTTTTGGAGGTTCTGAACAAGGCGGTGGTACTGCATGGTGGTACTACATCGACAATACCGGCAAATCGCAACACCCCATTTATGCCGGCCAGCAGCTTATTGAAGGTGCTTATATTGAGATCAATTCCATCAATGGCTCTGAATATGTGGAAATGATCATAGAACTTGGTGACAAATTGGTTCTCCAACCCGGTGATGAGACGGTGAAAATTCAGGGCTACAACGAAGGAGAGCTTCCTTCATCCCGTCCTCCATCCGGAACATTTACTACCTACAAAGGAGATCAGTTAACTGTCGTAATTCCATGGTACCCCTATTATGTGGTTCACCTTGATGTGAAAGTCTGCAACGAACCTTAAAATTTAAACCCGGCCAGTCCGGGTTTTTTTTATTGCTTCTCCTGGTCCCCAAACCTTCCTTTTGATTTTTTGTTTATGTAATACAAACAGTTGCCGGGCAAAAACCTGCAACCCATTCACTAATTTTCAGTTATTGCAGATGATGACAAAAATGATCACAATACTTTCACTAATTCTCCTTACAATGGCTTCCGGTAATTCCAAAGCTCAGACAGAGCAGCAAAAATACACCTTAGTACAGCAATTCCCAGGTTTCGAAGTACGCTATTACCCTCCTGCAATTATGGCCACGGTTTATAGTAATGCAAATTCTTACCGTGAACTCAGCACCCCGGGTTTTCGCACACTGGCAGGCTATATCTTCGGCGACAATTCTGAAAATATGAAAATTGCCATGACTGCACCTGTGCATATGGATTTCAATGAAGAAGGTTCAAGCATGAGTTTCGTCATGCCTTCCGAATATGAATTTAAAGAACTTCCAAAACCTGCCAACAGTGTAATTGAACTCAAAGAAAGTAAACCGGAATATGTTGCCGCACTTACATTTGGAGGTTATGCCAGTGATGAAAAGATCAAAGAAGAAAGCGAAAATCTGCTCAAATTTCTAAAGGATAATCAAATTGAGCCGGTTGGTAATTTCCGCTTCCTGGGTTACAACAGCCCCTACAAATTCTGGAACCGCAGAAATGAAATCATTGTGCAGATTAATTGGGAATAAATCCTTAGGTTTGCAGCAAAAACGCTGATATGCGCGAATGCCTGGGTAAACAATTCATACATAACGGAAACCTTACCGACACATCTGCCTTTGACGATTCTTTTCTCAAAAACCCACACTACATTTATGAAGTATTCAGGGTAATTGACGGAGTTGCCTTGTTTCTGGAAGATCACCTTGGCAGGCTGAAAAAAACCTGCGAACTTTCAGAGCATTGTCATGGATTCTCTTTCGGTGATATATACCGGCAGGTTTATGAAGTCATTAAAGCCAATAACTTCAGTTATGGAAACCTGAAAATGGTCTTGTACCGCAATGATCAGAAGAACAGTCACTTTATGATTTATATTACTGAACATCAGTATCCAACACCGCAGCAATTCGAAAAAGGTATACCTGTTGCTCTTTTTAAGGGAATTCGCAATAATCCCAATGCCAAAGTTATGGATGTAAAGTTGCGTAATGCCACAAACCTGATAAAACAGGAAATGGAAGTTTACGAAACCTTACTGGTTGACGATGACAGATGCATAACAGAAGGAAGCCGATCCAATGTATTTTTTATTCGTCATGGAAAAGTGATCACCCCTCCCCTGCATGATGTTTTACCCGGCATAACCCGAAAACATATCATTGAAGTTTGCAGGAACTTGTTATTGCCGGTTACAGAAGAAAAGGTATCGGCACGGTCAGTAGTTGTTATGGAGGGTGTATTTATAACCGGCACATCACGAAAGGTTTTGCCTGTAAATCGTATTGACGATCTTGAGTTTGATGCGAATCATCCCATTACCAGGCAAATACAAAATGCATTTAATGATGTTGTGGAAAAATACATAACTGAGCACTCAAAAACAAAAAGCTAAGCTATTGCAAACATAACCGTACGCTATCGAACATCACTGAACAGAAATGAACATCCATAAACGAATATTTTTTAAAGGTCAACTTATATACATTTGATTTTCAGAGCTGAAAGGGAATTGGTATATTTTTCGCTCCTTTATTAGTGAATTTCTCAAAAATCAAAGGAAATGATCTCAAATTACCTGAAAACAGCTATTCGGTTTTTCTCAAGGAACATTTCCTTTGCCCTTATTAACCTTACAGGACTTACAGCAGGCATTGCAGCTTTTCTGCTAATTGCACTTTACCTTCAGGATCAGTTAAGCTACGACAGGCATCTCCCACACCCCGATCGCGTTTATCGGCTGGTGGGCATACAGGAACCTGACGGGTTGGATAAGCAATATGTTTCCATAACCAGTGCGGCATGGAAACCTTATATTGAAGAAAATATTCCCCAGGTTGAAGAATCCTTCCGTATAATGCATGCACAGAGTATTGTGGTTGAAGTTGATGATCAGGTTTTCCGGGAAACCGCATCTTATTTTTCAGAAGGAAATGTTTTGTTGCACCTGGGCTATCCCGTATTACACGGGGGTGATCCCGGAAATATGCTTTCACAGCCCAACCAGGCTGTTGTAAGCAGGGAAACCGCTGAAAGATTTTATAATACATCAGATGCGGTTGGGAAAACTTTCAGAATGGCCGATGAAGCCTATATCATCACAGGAGTCTTTGAGAATGAGCTAATCCAATCACATCTTGAATTTAATATACTACTTTCTTTCAGTACTATTGATCCCAGTACGCCATATCTCTTTCACTTTGGGAATAATACACTTGCAACCTATCTTGTTGCCAACCCTGAAGCAGATGTAAAAGTTATTGAAGATCAGATCAACGCAAAACAGGAAAGTTTTTATGACGAATATCCTTCGGGTCAAATGATGCGAAATACATTTTACCTTCAAAATGTAAAAGATATTTTTCTGCGTTCAGGCCATCTTAAATTTCATATGTACACACACGTGGGAAATATTAACACCATATATATTTTCAGTGTTGTTGCATTGTTGATTCTTGCCATTGCCTGTATCAACTTTATTAATCTGGCTACTGCCAACTCTGCTAAAAGAGCAAGGGAAGTGGGATTACGCAAGGTGCTGGGCGCCGGACGCAACAAACTGGCCGCACAGTTTATCGGTGAGTCCATGTTGCTCACATTTTTTGCTGTTATAGCAGCTTTGGGCATAACAGAACTTATTTTACCATATTACAATGAGCTTCTGGGAACGGAACTGAAAGTTAACTTTCTGAATAACTATCTTTTTAATATTGGATTGCTTGTCATTCTTTTAGTGGTTGGAGTAGTTTCAGGATTTTATCCTGCATTATATTTATCGCGCTTTCAACCGGGAGTTGTATTAAGAGCCGGCGACGGCAGTGGTAAACCCAAATCAGCCATACTCAGGAAAGTTCTGGTTATTATTCAGTTTGCCATATCAACAGCCATGATACTTGCTACTGCTGTTATTCTGCACCAGGTAAACCATATGCAAAAAAAAGATCTGGGATATAACTCAAAAGATGTAATTTCTGTAATCAACCGGCAAACATCGGACTACGATGAAATAAGGGGCTTCAGAAATCAATTGCTGAATATACCGGAAGTGATTTCTGCAGGAATATCCAGCGGACATAATGGCGTTGCAGGTCGTCAGAGCACCATCGTAACTGCTGATTCCATTCCTGTTAGTCTCATGGTCAGATACGGCTATGTTGACCCGGATTTCTTCCCCACGATGGAAATACCCGTTACAGAAGGTCGGAATTTCAGCCACGAATACCTGACTGATCCCCGACAAACCATGATCATAAATCGTGCGGCACAAAGAGCCTTAGGATGGGAAAACCCTATAGGTAAACGCATTGTAAATAATGATGAGGAAGAGTATGATCATTTTACGGTTATTGGTGTTATTGAAGATTACCATTACTTTTCGCTGCACAGTGCCATTGAACCCGCTGTGTATATCTGGAGACCGGGCGAAATGCCTGTGATCAATATCCGCTATCAAACTTCTGATCGCGCTCAGCTTATGGAAAGACTGGAAGGCGAGTTTAACCGATATTTTCCGGGATACTATTTTCAGGCTTTTCACATGAGCGATTTACTTGCAAGACAATATCGCACAGAAAAAAACACCATGAGAATTTTCCTGGGGTTTGCTGTACTTTGCATCCTGATTTCCAGTCTGGGTCTGTTCGGTCTGACATCATTCATGGTTAACCAGAAAAGGAAAGAAATCAGTATACGAAAGGTTTTGGGAAGTAGTGTGTTGCAGATCAACTATCTGCTACTGAAAAACTTTCTGAAGTGGATAATCCTTGCAGCCGCAATTGCCATACCGGTAACCTGGACATTTATGGAACGATGGCTGAATAATTTTGCTTACCGCATACAGATAGGAGCCCTCCATATCATACTTACAGCAGGAATTATTGTTGTTATTGCAACCGCAACCATACTCACACTATCTACACGTGCAGCCATGCAAAACCCGGCATCAGCTATTAAATATGAGTGATCAGGTTGCTCAGTGATTTGCCAGTGTAGCGATACATATTTTAAAGTATCAAAACATTGAAAACTTTGCCGTTAAGTTGCTTTTTATTTTTCGGAGACACATATTTTTCTTATTTTCGTATCCGGTTCGGGAAAACAATTTACTGTCTGAGATTTACTTTTAAATTCTATATAAACACTATTAGAAAACTATCGTCTTTTGGAATACTCTCAATTTAAGACACATTCTTTTTTTCAAACCCAAAACATTATAAAGATGAAAACTTTTTCAAAAATTAATGCAGCAAGCTATCCTTTGATAGTGATGATTTTCTTTGCTTCCGTTATGTGGTCATGCGGAGGGGGTGGCCAGAATAAAGCTCAAAGAGAAAAATTGAACGAAGCGAAGCAACAAACCACTCAGAACATAAACAAGTACAAGAACGAAATTGAAGAACGTATTAATTATGTGAATAGCCAGATTGATGAAGCCTCCGGAGAACTTGAAGAAAACCTGAAAGAAGCCCGTGAAGAGCTTAAAGCACAGCAGGAATTGCTGACAACAGAGTTAAAAAATATTGAAGAAGCCAGTGTTGAAACCTGGAATGATGTTGTAGCCAAAGCAAGTGAGTCGCTGGGTAATGCCCGCTCAAAAATGAACGAGGTTTCAAAAAGCGTCAGAGAATGGCTCGAAGATGAATAGTAATGAAGTTCCGAAAAGCAAAAAGCTTGTCTGGTTTCCCGGGCAAGCTTTTTTTTTATGGGATAATACCCTTTTAATCGGAATGGGTTTGTTTTTGCAATTCTTTAGTCGAAAGCATACCACAGGCTGCATAAATATCCTGTCCGCGCGATTTGCGTATGGTTGTGGTAAGTCCTTTGGATTCCAGGGCCGCTTTGAACTCCTGCATAACCTCTTCCGTGGGGGCTTCAAGTGGCGTGTTGGGTATGGGATGAAAATACAACAGATTAATGCGGCACCGTATGCCGTTTAAAATCCGCGCCAGCTCCTTTACATGGCGTGCACTGTGATTCAAACCCTTGAAAACAATGTATTCAAATGAGGTTCTTCTTTGGTTGCCCAGCGGAAATTCTTTGATGGTTTTTAATACTTCAGGTAAAGAGTATACATTTTCGATGGGCATAAGCTTGCGGCGCTCATCTTCAAAAGGTGAGTGCAGGCTGACTGCAAGATGACATTTGCTGTTTTCGAGGAATACTTTCATGGCAGGAATGATACCTATAGTGGAAACGGTGATCCGACGAGGGCTCATTCCAAACCCCCAATCAGCCGTAAGAACGTCAAGGCTTTGCATTACTCCTTCCAGGTTGTCAAAAGGCTCACCCATTCCCATATACACGATATTTGTAAGCTCATTGCGCTCGGGCAGACTGCGGATCTGATTTACAATTTCTCCGGCGCTCAACTGGCCCTGGAATCCCTGTTTTCCCGTCATACAAAACAAACAGCCCATCTTACAACCCACCTGTGATGATACACAAAGGGTATTGC
>JAHYJP010000140.1 GCA_019429055.1 Bacteroidales bacterium | reverse complement strand
CATTGGTCATGGTTACAGAAGTACCTTTACCATCAATAATTACCGCAGCATTTCAAATTACCGTGAACGTGATGGGTTTCCTACCGTAATTGACAATTTAGGAAACTACATTCCGGAATTTGAAATAGGACAGGTATCCATCAACGAGCAGTTTAACCCGCTGATCAGTTTTGATATGACCTGGAAAAACAGCCTTATGACCCGACTGGAATACCGTAGCTCAAGAAATATAGGCCTTAGTTTTGCCAACAACCAGGTTACTGACCTGAAAACCCGCGAAATAATTGTCGGTACCGGATACCGGTTTAAAGATCTGGCCTTTAACCTTGCCCAGGGCAACAACACCCAAAGAATCCAAAGCGACCTTGTATTGCGCCTTGATCTTGCTTTCCGACAAAACCGTACTGTACTGAGAAAGCTTGTGGAAGAGGTAGATGTAATTTCAGCCGGCCAAAATACGGTGGGTATCAATTTCTCAGCCGACTACCAGGTGAGTGCCAGGGTAAACATGCGACTGTTTTACGACAGAAACATCACAAATCCGTTTGTGTCAAATCAAATACCCACTTCCAACACGCACGCCGGATTTAGTTTCAGGTTTATGCTTATGTAAGGGAGAGTTTCCTAAATGATTACTAATGGTCAAATTTGGATGAGAAGGAAAACTTATTTCTGAAATTGATCAGTTCCTCCTTTACCGTAATGGGGGCAATTGTTTTTAGTGGTTCAATGCGTTGGTCCTTTTCTACTTTTATTTCGCGCATTACCAGGTGCTGGTTCACGAAAATCATATCCATGTGAGAATATATTTCCTTTATGGTATTGGCAATTCCGAAAATAGAAAGATTTTGGTCAACCAGGTTATAGATTCCCGGGCTTAATGAAAATTCAGGATTGATAAGATTTCGTAAAACCCTTACCACCTTGTCTACATGAATAAATGCACGCGTTTGCTGGCCATTTCCATTGATCTGGATACGCCCCATAAAGTTCACTTCAAACATAAAACGGTTAATTACCGCATCAAATCTTACGCTGGGACTATAGCCGTAAACATTTCCGCACCGGATTATCCAGGCATCCATTTTGTCAAGTAACCTTTCCACATGTTTTTCGCCTCTTAACTTACTGCTGCCATAAAAGGTTTTGGGGTCGGGAAGGGTATCGATGGTAATGGTCTCATCTGAAGCTCCGTAAACAGAAGTTGTACTGAGGTAAATGAATTTTTTCACATTGCTTTCCTCAATGGCATAAACCAGTTCGGCAGTGCCCCAGTGGTTAACCTGTTCGAAAAGGTGGGAATTCTCAGTGGCATAAGGCGTGGAAACTATTGCGGCAAGATGAAAAACCACATCAATATCTTTGAGCTCTTTTTTCAGCTTTCTCGAATCCAGAAGTTCGCCGTTTACAAATTGAATTTTATGAGGTTCATAACGGGTGTCCAGAAAAAGATTGTAATTTTTCCTGCTCAGATTATCATAAACAACCACTTTTTCAACCTGGGGTACCTTCAGTAGCTCAAAAACGAGTTCATTCCCTACATAACCTGCTCCTCCTGTTATCAGAATCTTCATCAGACAATAATGTTAATATACTATTTTGAATGGTTCAACTCGGTATTGAGGCCGCATTCAGTTTTTTTCATTCCATACCACCTGCCATCCCTGTTGTTCTGGGTTTTAAGTGGTTTTGTACAAGGTTCGCAACCTATGCTTTTATAACCCTTTTTCTCAAGGGGGTGTGCCGGAAGATCAAATCTTTCCAGATAGTGATCAATATCCTTTGCACTCCAGTTGAGCAGGGGATGATATCTTACTGCCCGGCCGGATGTGGGTTGAAAAACCTGGAATCCACTGCGCATTTGATTCTGGTCAGCCCTTACCCCGCTTATCCATATATCATACTTGTCAAGGAGAGGCTCAACGGGTTGAACCTTATTTACATAACAACAATAATCGGGATCAAAGGTAAATAAAAGATTGCCCTTGCCATCTCTCTGGTTGCTTTTGGGTATGAGCGGCATAAGGTCAATAACATTCAAACCCAGTAAAGACGCTACATTATTTTTATGAACAATGGTTTCAGGGAAATGATATCCTGTGTTGATAAAATAAACAGGAATGCTCTGGTCTGTCTGGCTTATTATATGCAACAAAGCAATGCTCTGGGTCTGGAAGGAGGAGGTAACAAACAAATGTTTGCCATCCTGAATGAATTTAAGGATGGTATTTCTTATTTCGGAAGTATCCATATTCTGCATAATAGCATTTGTCCTGATCAAAAATAAGGATTTTTGGGGATACACATCCTTTAAAAGGCTTAAAAGAATTTGTTGTAGTATTGTTATTACCTTTGCAGTGTCATTTTCAGCCGGTTTATGCTCAACAATAATTTCAATCCGGTTGTTAACAGAAAAAGAAAATTTTAAAAGCAATAATACTTTCTTCATGGAAGCTCCGGCAAAGCAATTACAGGTACAACCCATAGAAAGCTGGCTGCCTGCTGTGCATAAACCACTTATCATCAGCGGGCCTTGCAGTGCAGAAAGCAGAGAGCAGGTGCTGGAAACTGCGGCTCGTTTGCATGCAACGGGTATGGTTTCGGCTTTCAGGAGTGGAGTGTGGAAACCCCGAACCCGGCCCGGTGCTTTTGAAGGGCATGGAGAAAAAGCTCTTGAATGGCTCAAAGAAGTGAATGAGTTGTACGGGTTTCCGCTTACCGTTGAAGTGGCCACACCCAAACATGCAGAGGCTTGTTTGAAGGCAGGAATACATATTCTCTGGATTGGCGCCCGCACCAGCGTAAATCCCTTCTCAATTCAGGAACTTGCTGAATCACTCAAAGGGGTTGACATTCCTGTAATGGTAAAAAATCCGCTTAATCCTGACCTGGCACTCTGGATAGGTGTAATCGAGCGTTTTTATATGAACGGAATTACCAAACTGGCTGCCATTCACCGGGGTTTTAATACGTATGAAAGAAGCCGCTACAGAAACGAACCTCTCTGGAATATTCCCATCGATCTGAAAAGTAATTTCCCGGAACTACCATTGATATGTGATCCCAGCCATATTGCAGGAAAAAGAAGTCTTTTGCAGGAAGTGGCTCAGCAGGCGCTGCTGCTCGACATGAACGGGCTCATGATTGAAGCACACTGCAGTCCTGAAAAGGCACTTACCGATGCTGCGCAGCAATTAACCCCTGAAGATCTTTCGCTGATGGTTAACCGGCTCAGGATACCCACAACTGCAGAGGAAAACCCTTGCAAGGAACTGGAAATTCTGCGAAAAAGAATTGATGAATTTGACAACCAGTTGATCAATACTTTGTCGAAAAGGATGCAGATAGTTAATGAAATTGCCCACCTGAAAGCCGACTGCAAAATGACCATCCTGCAGGTAAAGCGATGGAATCAGATCATTGAAACCCGCATGCAGGAAGGCATTGAAAAAGGATTAAGTGAAAAATTCCTGAAAGACTTTCTTGACCTTATTCATAAAGAATCCATTGAATTGCAATCGAAAATCATTAAATAAACCGAAAATCTGCAGATCAATCCGCCTGACTGCACAAACATATTGAGAATGAATAAAACGCCCATAACTTCCTTAGGAGAATTCGGACTGATAGACCATCTTACACGCAACATAAAACAATATGATAATGGCACCATTAAAGGAATCGGAGATGATACTGCAGCCATCGATGCCGGCGATGATTTAATCCTTCTTACCAAAGACCTGCTTGTTGAAGGTGTACATTTCAACATTATGTACACTCCGCTTAAACATTTGGGCTACAAGTCTATAGCTGTAAATCTTTCTGACATTTACGCCATGAACGGAACTCCCACGCAGGTTATTGTGGGCATTGCCATTTCAAGCCGGTACACCGTAGAAGCCCTCGACGAGATTTATGATGGGATGAAGCTGGCATGCGAAAAATACAAGGTTGATCTTGTGGGTGGCGATACCACCAGCAGTGTTTCCGGACTTTTTATCTCCGTTACTGCTATGGGCAAAGTACCCAAAGATAAAATAACCTACCGCAGCGGGGCAAAAGCCAATGACCTGATCTGCGTAAGCGGTAACCTGGGTGGTGCTTACGCCGGATTGCTGGTGCTGGAAAGAGAGAAGGAAGTTTTTAAGGCCAACCCACAGTCACAACCTGATCTGAATCAGTTTGCCTACGTGCTGGAAAGGCAGCTTAAACCTGAACCCCGTAAAGATATTGTGGATCTTCTCATGGAAAAGGAAATAGTTCCCACATCCATGATCGATATATCTGATGGCCTGGCATCAGAAATTCTTCATATCTGCAAATCATCAGGTGTGGGTGCTGTTATTTACGAGGAAAAAATTCCTGTAGATGTGCAAACTGCTACTGTTGCGCACGAATTTAAAATCGACCCTACAACCTTTGCACTCAATGGCGGAGAAGACTACGAACTGCTATTTACAATCAACCAGGAAGACTATGATAAGATCAGTGCATTGGAAGAAATAGCTGTTATTGGTCATATTACTGAAAATCCTGCTCAGACTGATCTGATATCAACATCAGGAAATGTGATCACCATCAGGGCGCAGGGCTGGGACTCATTCAGAGAAGATTCTTAGTTTTGTGATAATTCAAATGAAACTCAACGGTAGTGGCAAAAAAGAAAAAATTTTATGCAGTCTGGGAAGGGCATGAAACCGGTGTTTTTGACAACTGGAAAGATTGTGAGCGTGCCATAAAAGGATACCCTGGAGCCAAATACAAGTCTTTTGAAGATGAAGCTAAGGCACACGAAGCACTGGGAGGAAATTACTGGAAGCATGTGGTGAATAAAACTCCAAAATCTGCAGCTTCAAACCCATCAGCTGGCGGAGGTCCTTTGCTTGAAAGCATTTCGGTTGATGCTGCCTACAGCTCTGCATCCAAAGACATGGAATACCAGGGCGTTTATACAAAAGACAAATCGGTTATTTTCAAGTTGGGCCCCCTGCCCAAAGGAACCAACAACGTGGGAGAGTTTCTGGCACTGGTGCATGCCCTGGCACTTTGCAAACAGCGAAACATCCCATTGCCCATATACACCGACAGCATGACTGCCATGGCCTGGATCAGAAACAAGAAAGCCAAAACCACCCTTAAAGAAGAACCCGCAAATGAAAAACTCTTCGATTACATCGACAGGGCCGAAAACTGGCTGAAAAATAATACCTGGAAAAATAAAATATTAAAGTGGGATACCGAAAACTGGGGTGAAATTCCGGCAGATTTCGGCAGAAAATAATCAAGCAGGCAATGACTTCTGCTATTAACCAAACACACGCCTTAATAATTCGGTCACCCTGGCCACAGGATCATGTCGTATTTTCTGCTCCTCTGCGGCAAGTTTTAAGAACAACCCGTCCAGGGCCCTTTCGGTAAGATATTGGTCCAGTTCAACATCTACAGCATCCAAACCAGCCAACCGTCCTGCAACAGAGTTTGTCACACTGTTCCATCTGCTTGTTAGTGTTTCCCATGCTTCCATGGTGGAAACATTGCCCACAATAGGCTTTTCTGTTGAAGTTCTGATTTTGGGCTGATAGAGCTGATAAAGCTCCTGATAGGTATTTCTTTTAAGATACTGGGTAGCGGCGTCATCTGCACCTCTTAAAATAGAAAACCCATCCTGGATGGTCATCCGGGTAACAGCCCGGGCAAAAACCGGGGCAGCTTCACGCGCAGCATCCTCTGCTGCTCTATTGATACGTAGTACAATATCCTGAATCAAAGCATCTCCTCCCGGAAGGTATGATATATTTTCTGTTATAACCCTGGCTTCGGGCGGCAGATTGATCCTTACTGCATTATCAAGGTAATAACCATCGCGCCTTGCCAGTCTCGATGCTGCAGAGTCTGCACCAATGGTTAGTGCCTGCTTTAGTCCGCGCACTACTTCCTGTTCGGTTAAAGGTCGTGGCGTGTCCAGTTCTTCTGCAATCTGCCTTAGCTGATCACAACCGCTTAAGAAAAAGAACAGTATCATTGCGGCCAAAGTTTGTCTTTTCATTTTTTTGCGGTTTTGGTTTGATGAAAATGTTAAAGGTAAAATTAAACCTATTTTTCAAATAGTAAGTACAAGACAACTTATTATAAAAATCTAATAGGAAAAAGTTTATTTAAGTTGTGTAGCAAATATATTATAATATTGTATTTCATGCAGATGAGCATATTGAATATAAAAATTTTAAGTAGTACGCTAATTGAAGAACCAAAGGCATTTTTGTAGATATAAAAGCAAAAAACGCCACAATCCTAAGATTGCAGCGTTTCGTCTTTTTGGTAACGTGGTACCACCCGGAATCGAACCAGGGACACACGGATTTTCAGTCCGTTGCTCTACCAACTGAGCTATGGTACCCCGTCGTTTTGACGTTGCAAATTTACGCAAACATTTTTAACTGGCAAGTTGTTTTTATTTTTTTGCTGTAAAAATTCTTTTAATGAATCTGCCCACTGGTCAAAGGTTTTCAAATTCTGCAAACTTTTATAACCGATAATTTGTTTATATTACAGACAATCAGGCACATGATATGAAAATGTATTTTCCGGAAAAACAGGAAATACCGCAGACTGCATCATTATTTATAGTAACTTCGTGCCCCCGAAACAAATAGCACATTTAAGAATGAACCTGGTCGTAGACTCCGGTAATACCCTGGCAAAAGCAGCCCTGTTTCAGGATGATGAAATAGTTGCCTCCGCATGGTCGCCCAATGAGGACTGGTCGTTTGTGTTTAAATTAATGGTTGGGAATAAACCTGAATTTGCAATCATATCAGATGTTTCAGACAGCACACAGTCACTGATAAAAGAACTGGAAAAATCTACTCATGTCATCAGCATGACTGGTTTTACTCCTGCCCCGCTAAAGATCGCCTATTCATCCCCCGAAACCCTGGGCCCCGACAGAATTGCCGCGGCAGTTTACGGCCAGAAGCAATTCCCTGACAGTCATGTTTTGGTTATTCAGGCAGGTACCTGCATAACTTATGAATTTTTAACGCCACGCAAAGAATACAAGGGTGGTGCTATTTCGCCGGGTATGGATATGAGGTTTAAAGCTATGCATACTTTCACAGCCAAATTACCGTTAGTTAAAAAAAAAGAAATTGATTACATCACCGGAGATTCCACAGAAAATTCTATTTTGTCGGGTGTAATTAACGGATGCATTGCCGAAATTGATGGTATGATCGATAAGTACCGTGAAAAATATCCGGATTTAAAAGTAATAGCAGGAGGGGGTGACATATTTTTTTTTGATAAAAAGCTAAAAAATAGGATATTTGCAACCGAAAATTTAGTTCTTAGGGGATTAAACGAAATTTTAAATTATAACATTCTCAATTTTGAAAAGTAGAAAAAGTGTTTCATTGGTGATCACAAAGTTTTTTGTGATATTGTTTTTTGCAACTTTTACAGCAGAATCTGCTTTCAGTCAGGCAAGAATCAATTCTCCCTACTCTATGTTCGGCCCCGGAGAACTCAAAGGGAATGAATATTTTCGCAATATGGGAATGGGTGGTATTGCACAGGGTTTCAGAAGCAATACTTCTGTAAACTATATCAACCCTGCATCATACACTGCTCTGGATTCGCTTTCATTTGTTTTTGATGCAACGGTTTTCTCACACCTTTACCAGCAAAAACAAGCCAACCAGGAACAGCTTACCAGTTATTCATCACTGGGAAATTTCAATTTTGCTTTCCCGTTAACCCGTTGGTGGAGTATTGCTGCAGGAATTCTTCCATACTCACAGGTAGGTTACCGGATCTCAGATACCGGGCAAGGTGATGGTTGGGTCAATTATTTATACGAAGGAAAAGGTGGAATCAACCAGGTTTATCTGGGTCATGGTTTTAAGGTCTATAAAGGTTTGTCAGCAGGTATAAATGTTTCCTACTTATTCGGGAAATCTGAAGACCTTATGGTGGCTTATTCCGACAGTATAGGATTTTTCCGTACCATATGGTCATATGCTGATGATATTGACGGCTTGATGTTAACCTACGGATTGCAATATGACCTTGCCCTGGGACAAAACAGCAATATTACATTTGGCGCTACATTCAGCGATCAGGCCAGCCTGAATATTTCCCGAAATCAAAGTATATTGAGAGATTTACCCGGTTTCTCAAATATCCCTGATACCATTAATGTTATTTCCGGCGGTAGCGGAACTATGCAAATACCACAAAGTTTCGGAGCAGGGGTATTTGTTAAGTTTAACAACAACTGGAGAGGTGGCGTAGACTATCAGGCGCAAAACTGGAGCGAATTCAGTGCATTCGGCTCAGAATATTCACTGAATGACGCCTGGCAGTTCAGAATGGGAATGATACACAACCCTCAGATTGAAACTTATTCTACTTTCCTCAACCGCCTTGAATACCGGGCAGGTATCAGGTTTGGACAATCCCTCCTGAATTACGGTAATGAAGACTTTTCAGAATTTGGCATAAGTTTTGGTATAGGAGTACCTGTAAGACGATCATTGTCGGCACTCAACGTCGGATTTGAATATTCAAACCGCAGCTCGGGAAATGATAATCTGATCAGCGAAAACTTTTTCCGCTTCAATTTGGGGATTAATATTTATGAACGCTGGTTTGTAAGAAGAAGATTTTATTAATAATTAGTTATTTGCAATTTAGCTAAAAAACCAAAGCAAAATGAAAACAAAAAAAATCATATCAGTATTTGCACTGATTGTGTTGTTTGCATCAACAACCTTTGCATTCGAAAAATCTTCAAATGCATTGGATTTGGGCCACATGGATTATTTCTCTTTAACAGAAGCAAATGATTATTATTCAGCACATACTTTAAAACAACCTCCAAAGTTTGGAGATACCCCTGAAGATAGTGTTGCCTGTGTGAGAAGCCTGTCATTATACACAGAGTATTATAACCAGAGAAACTTTAACCTGGCATACAACCCCTGGAGAGAGGCATTAGAACTTTGTCCGCAATCAAGCCAGAATATTTTTATCAGAGGAGTTGTACTTGTGAAAATGAAATATAATGAAGAAACCGATCCCATCAAACGCGATGCCTGGGTAGATACCCTTATGATGGTTCATGATAAAAGAATTGAATACTTCGGCAGAGAAGGATTTGTACTGGGGCGTAAAGCAGTTGATTTATATCAGTTCCGCCCGAATAACATTCAGGAGATTTATAATATAACAACCAGGTCTATCGAAATAGAAGGCAACAGCTCACAAGCCGATGTTTTGCTCATCAATATGCAAACTCTGGTAAGGCTTGCCGATGCAGGACTTAAAGATGTTGGAGAAGTGCTTCTTTCTTATGATCAGATCATGGATATAATAGATTTTAACCTTCAGAACAATCCTGAAGACAGAAGGCTTTTTGAGCCCGCCAAAGGCCAGATCGACAATATGTTTGAACCCTTTGCAACCTGCGAAAACATCATTACACTCTTCAAGCCCCGCTTTGAAGCCAATCCTGAAGATGTTGAACTACTGGAAAGAATAACCAGTATGCTCAGCAATTCAAACTGTACTGAAGAAGCTTTGTTCTATAGCGCTACCCGCAATCTTCACAGGCTGCAGCCCAATGCCGAATCTGCCTTCCTGATGGGACGTCTTGAAAACAATTCACAACGTTACAATGAAGCAGTAGAATATTTTCAACAGGCCGTAAAGCTTTATGAAGATGACAATGACAAATTCAGAGCTCTTATGTTACTTGCAGATATAACCTATCGTAACCTGCGCCAGTTCAGCCAGGCCAGAAGCTATGCCCTGCAGGCATCAGCTCTTGACGCGGAAAACGGAAGACCTTATATTCTGATCGGTGAAATGTATGCAGCAAGTGCCAGTGCATGTGGAGAAACCGATCTTACAAGAACTGTAGCTTACTGGGCAGCCGTAGATAAATTCATCCAGGCTCGCAATGTAGATCAGGATGCAGCAATCCAGGAAAGAGCAACAACCCTCATAAATACCTATAGCCAATATTTTCCCGACAGAGAACTCCTGTTTTTTCATGGACTTGATGAAGGTGCCACATACAGAGTTCAATGCTGGATCAATGAAACAACCAGGGTCAGACCAAGACCATGATTTTAAAACTATTAAATATTACCTTAAAAAACATTGCCATCCTTCTTGGGCTGGCAATGTTTTTTTCCTGTAGCCCTGATCTGGAAAAAATTGAAACCATAACCAGAAAAGATGATTTTCCCGTTGAAGAAGCCGAAAATCTGAGGATTTTGTACAGCTCCCATGCACGAATTCAGATGATCATGGAAGCACCCCGTATGGAACGTTATGAAGGTGATGAACCCTACATGGAACTTCCTGAAGGATTCGTAATGACTTTTTACGACGAGCAAATGAACGAAACTTCCAGGATTTCTGCAAATTATGCCATACAATACGAAAAGGATGATCTGATTGATGCCCG
>JAHYJP010000139.1 GCA_019429055.1 Bacteroidales bacterium | reverse complement strand
TATCCTCTCGGAGAGCTCGCATCGGGAGAGATGCGACGGGGAACATGTTGTCTTAATCCTTGTTTTGGTGGAATATCCTCTCGGAGTGGAACGACAATAGAGGAGGCGTGGGATCGGAAGCAGTCTTAATCCTTGTTTTGGTGGAATATCCTCTCGGAGCCAGCCTAAGCCCTTCCTTGAGTGAAAGCCTTGGAGGTCTTAATCCTTGTTTTGGTGGAATATCCTCTCGGAGAGTATATGCTTAATTTCTTTCGTTTTCAAGGGTTTTATTAATTATCATAGATAAAGTTGATGAAAAAATCATTCAAAAAAGAATTTGCAAAATTAGTTAATATTAAAAAAATAAAGTGCTTCTGTTTCCAATTATCATATCCATGTCAAGGCTTTGACCAATTATCTTCATGGCACGGATCTCGTCAGTCGAAACAGGTACAATGAAAATACTGTCATAGTTCTTGTACATCTCCTGGACCTCCTTTAAGGTCCGATGTATTTCGTCCCATTTCTTCCTTTCAAAATTAGCCAAAAAAATTGATTTCTGCACTCTGATACAGCCTTTCCGGATTAAAAACTTCGCAATGTTCGTCCTGATCTTGTTGTTCTCAATATCATACATAACGAATGAAATCATATGCCCTGGTTTTTGAGACTGCCGAAATATCCTGAAAACAGAACCTATCCGTTCATCCAGTGGGGCCAATTCATCCACCGGACCATGCATGGTATCGGTTGCCGGAACATTCGTCAACCCGGCCCTTTTTAACCGCAGCATGGCCTCAATGAACGATTTTTCAGGTGTTTTCTTTACAGCCATGTTTTTTTTCATAAATTTAACACAATATTTCTGTTATTATATGCTTCAGCTTGGAATGAATATCACATTGGGCCAGGGTGATACATTGCGGAAGATACAAACGGCCGACCTGGTTAAGTTCATCAGAGACGGCGCTTTCGACCTGGTTGCCAAAACGGATCAACTGAGAAAAATCCAGAGCATTGACCAGCGTAAATACCAGGAAATTAAAAAGTTTCTCCCCTATGTCACTGGCGGTATTTTTCATCCTCCCTGCCGTAATAAGGAAAATTTTGCTTTTATTGACAATATGATTTTTGACTTTGATCATCTTTCTTCCAAGGAATTATCACCGGTATGGCTTAAGGAAAAACTCGCTGGCGACGAACGGGTCGAAGCCATTTTTATATCACCCGGAAATGACGGAATTAAAGTCCTCCTCCCACTGTCTCACCGGATCACTGACCCGGTAAAATATACCCTTTGCTATAAAGTATTTGCCCTGCAATTTGCCAAAGAATATGGAATAGAACAGGTGATCGACCCGCGCACCTCTGATGTGACAAGGGCATGCTTCCTTTGTTATGACCCTGAAATTTACCATAATCTTAACCCACTGCCGACAAACCCCGATATGCTGGTCGATTTTGATAGCGCTGAACAGGTCCGCCAGGCTGAAAGCCTTTCCATTCCTTACCCGGTAAACCCGCCGGATGCAATCATTGCACATGAAGAAGCGCCTGTTGACCTGACCCGGGAAAAACTGGCCGAAATACGCAGGAAATTAAACCCGAAAGCGATAATTCGCCCTGAAAAACCTGTTTTTGTGCCAGAGAAACTCCATCTGCTGGAACAAGTGATCCGGGAAAAAGCTGTTGAATGTGGACTGGAAATCATTCAGGTGAAGAATATTCAATATGGCAAACAAATCGCATTCGGTTTGGATCAATTGAAGGGCGAGTTGAATATATTTTACGGGAAACGGGGGTACACGATTGTGAAATCTTCAAAAAGCGGCTGTTCGGAAGAAATGAACGATCTTGCCTACCAGCTCGTTGCCGGTATTATTTATTGAAATTTCAGGAACATCTGCGCCAGTGCGGACGCGTACAACTGAATATGGGTTTCCCGGCTTCGTTCTGTACCTGAAATATTTACCACCTCTTCCATGTAATCATTCACTGACTGAATGAGTACCCGTTTGCCATTGGCTTCCAGCCAGTATGACCCATCTGGCTTAATAGTGAAACAATCTTCATTGATTACCTTTTGAAGACATAATCCAAAAACAATGTAATCAATCCACACCCTGTAACGTTCAATCACATCATAAACGAGCACCGGACGGTTGTATTCATCCCTGTGGAATACCCCCACATACGGGTCTATACCGGCTTTGATCATGGTGCCTTCGATTTTACCGTAAAGGATGCCATAGCCGTAGTTGAGAAGGCAGTTAAATATATCGGCAGCAGGGTGTTGTGTACGTTGTTTGAATTGATAACCTTCTGGCATGAAACAGGAGATGGTTTCAAAATAAACCCTGGAAGACGCTCCTTCCCATCCCCTGAAGGTAGGTGCGGCATCTCTGACCGACTCTGCCTTTACAGCTTTCACTTTTGTAACATAACTCTCAATTTTCCGGATAGCCTGGTTGACCGTCTCCTTGAGTTCCGGTTTATAGGTATTGACAGATAACAGCAGTGCGACCTGGTTTTCCATTTTTTCACTGATAATATCCCTGATCCACTCCAGCGCTTTTGGAGAGGATATAAAATTCAGCTGGTTTCTTCTTATGGTTGAAATAGAGCCGTATTTCACGCTCCAGAGCCGGCCGACAGGCTTCCCGCTATTGTCTACGAACAGAACGTCGATCTCATGCTCCAAAGCCAGCAAAGCTGCATCGGAACTTATCCTTGCGCCCTTGCTTATACTGATAGATTTTACTTTATCAGGTGAGATAAGCTGCTTGCCATCACTATGCAAGACAAGGAACATGTCGTTCTCTTTCTGCAATGAAGTCCCAAATGTATTTAATACCAAATTCATTTAAATTTTAAATTCAACATCCTTCAGGCTCCGCCCTCAGGACAGGTTCAACATTCAGAAAATACATCTGTTATCCAGCAGGTGAAGCTCTTTCATTCCCCTGGATATGGCAGTATAAGCCCAGCGGTGCTGATAGACCTTATCCTGCATGAACAATGACGGTTCGAACACGACAAAGGCGCGCTCCCACTCACCTCCCTGGGCCTTGTGGCAGGTTACGGCATAGCCGAAACGTGCCCGGATGGCGTTCAGCCATGGATCTGAGATCAATTCGGAAAGGAATTCAGGGTGTTTCGCGTCTATTCCCTTCTGGTGCAGGCGGACCATGAAATCCTTATACAGCCCCCACTCCTGCTCATTGCTCAGAAATGGGGTTCTTGTATAAAGCAGGTCTTCCATCAGCTTGCCGGAAACAGCCCGGTAGCCGTTGACATCCTTTACCTGTCCGGTAAAATCCCTGAAATTGAGCCCTGCGCGGTGTTCGGCCCTACTGTCAATCCAGTCGATTACAATCTGCTCCCCATTGGAGATGTCGAATTTATAATTGTTCATCACCACCATCAGGAGTTCGTTTTTCCGTATGACTTTTTTACCAGGGAACAGCAAGGCCCTTACCTTCAGGTTGACCTCATTGGCCAGGGCATTTGAATAAGTGATGAAAATGTTCTCGTCCAGTCCGTACTCGCTTATATTGCTGACATAGCCGGATACGAGGCTGTCCAGGTTAAAGTACAATTTTATATCATTAAAGCCGGTAGCCTTCAGTTTCAGGTACACTTGATTGTTTACTGCTATGGCCTTCCTGAGTTGAACATTATTATATGAGATGCCGCTGTCGTGACCATGCCGCATGATTTGCTCGAGCGAGGCCATTGCGACAGTTTTCCGGTGGTTTTCCCTGATGTATTGGCGATTCAGTGAAGGGGGGAAGAGGGTGTTGATCGGGGGTAATTGTGCAGGATCGCCCACAAAGATCACTTTTTTGTTTCCGGCATACAGGAACAGGTCGCTGAGCAGCTTTCCCGTGCCGAATTTTATAAAAACGCTTTCGGTCTTATGGTCGGAGATCATGGAACTTTCATCCACGATATAGACAGCTGTTTCAGGACTTGTATTGGCCCGCAGCTTAAAAACCAGCTTCTTCATCTTTTTATCGTCATCGGTTTCATCTGCCTGCAGGGTATAAATATGCTTGTGAACGGTTTCAGACGAGTAACCGGCTTTTTCCGCTACGACCTTGGCAGCCCTTCCGGTGGAAGCCAGCAATACCACCGGATGTTTTTTATCCTGTGCATACCGGATCAGCGCCTGGATCATAGAAGTTTTTCCCGTTCCCGCATGCCCCGTCAGTATAAGCACCCTGTCTACCGGGTCATTGATAAAATTTTCCAATAATCCCGCAGCGATCTTTTGATCTTCGTTGAATGTGAAAGGGGAGAAGGATTCAAGGCTGCTCATTTTGCTAATGTACGCTTGTTTTATAATTGCCGATGAGCCTCGAAATCCTATTATTTACTTCAGTGAAAATATCTTTATAGGGTATATCGAGGTGCTCATTGACCAGCTTCACCAGCTCTTCCATAAACTTGTCAAAAAGACCAACGATGCTAAAAATATCATCTTTGGAAATACCTTTAAAACCATGGCCCATGATGCTGTTGTTCCTGAGCTGACTTAATTTATTTTGAGATAAATCATAACCGGAATTAATTTTCGCAAAATAATTGCATACTGGCAGGTTCTTATCAATGCTGAGGAAAAAATAGTAGAAGAAATTTTTCCCTGATTTAAATGGAACTTCAGGATAGAGCCTAAAACAACCCCCCTGAAGTACATCAGGATAATTATTAGTGATAATCGCCTGAATGAGTTGGTCATTTGAAAGGAGTTTTTCAAATTTCTTTGATGAGTTTTTCCCCTGGGAATTTACATATCGATATTTATCTGAATTATCAATAAGACCGTGGGACTTCAGTTCCCTAAAAAATAACAAATGCCATATAGCTTCTTCTATTCTGAATATACGGCCGATCACATCTGTATAACGCCCTTGCCGATAACATGCTGTCATATTATTGATCAGCAGCATTATGGCGTTCATTGATTTTTCATTGTAATTATCAGATGCAGGAATAAGTGATCCAGCTTTATCTGAAACCAGGTTGTACAGGTCCAGCGCTAAAACACACTCTTTGGTGATGTCATCAGATACCGGCAGGTATTTTATCCCTTCATAGTCATAAACGGTCAGCATTTTATCGATAATGTGTTTTAGGATTGCATTTTCCTGACTTTTGAAGTTGTTTTTGTTGGCTGTTTTATTTCTTGCATTTATGGTTATGAATTGAATATTCCGAAAAACGCCTGCCATGTATGTGGCTGCTCGCATGTCGGGTGTGCCACCCGAGTTTCCCACATAGACGTTATAACCTTCATATTGATTAAAAAGTTGAATATAAAATTCCAGAAGTGTCCTAAAATCTGTCGGATTGAAATCAAAGTTCAGCACCTTTGTGTCGGTAAATTTACTCTTGAAGTGTTCCTTTGCCAACTCACCAAAATAATAACAATCCTGCTTATCCGTAGGGTTTTGTTTTGATGCGATAAATACAATCTCACTCAGGGGTTCATGAACTTCTTTTATGGTCAAACTGATCATGGGGAATTCTATTGCATCCCTGAAAATCTGATTATAATTCTGGTAAACGACTTTGGAATTTTCAAGAAAGGATAAACTTTTATTAACGATCATGAAATCCGGGTCATCGTTATTGGGGACCCACATATCAGGGAACGAGCTTAAAACCGGGGAATCTTTACGAACCTGGATCTCCCGGTTGCCCACCAATATGATTAAAATATTTTTCATAACTCTTGATTGGGAGGTTTTTTGCAACGGGAAAAATGACATTCCTATTAATGGATTCAGGATTTTGTGCTGATATATCTCAGGTTAAAATCGCGTTTATTCTTTTTGTTAGGAAAGAATATTTTAAGTTCAAGGATCGCTCCTATTTCGAAACCAGCCGGGTATCTGAACTTACCGGGGATGTCCGGTTCATCAGAACAGAACAGTTTCACCTGGGCGTAAAGGTTTTCTTGTCCGGTAACAATGGCATCTACTATATCACCATCTTTGAGCTGACTGAAATTCCTGGTTACAGGGACCTGCGCCTGGACCATTTCTTCTGGTGGGCTGGAAGTGGTTGTATTGATCTTATCTGATATGCCGGGTTCTTCAATGGCAGGAAAAGGACTAAGACTAAACTGAATCCAGCCTAATGGATCAATATTGTCTCCAATCGTTGCAAGTCGTCTCGATTTTGGAAAGCTATCGGGATTCGCGGAATATTTTTTGCCATCTTGTCCTACTCCAGGCTTTTTCCCAATCTCAAAGAACTCCATGACATCCTTTAGAACTTCCTTAAGAGATGGCCGGTTCAATAAATAAAGGAATTCGGTGGTTCCTGGAAACCCAGTGGCGTAACCCAGGTGGATAACTTTTCCAATTTCTGAAATCTGATCAAATCCCTGCCTGATTGCCTGAATATTTACATCCCGATCTTTTTGCTTGCTATCATACTCTCTCAGCCATTTCTTATCATGGTCTCTTTGCAGGGAATAAAAGTGGGCTACTTTCTCAAATATATAAGCAACCGTCTTTTGTTTTTGTTCTTCTAAATTACTTTTATTCAGAATATCTAAATCGAGATTAAATACATTTTGCAGTTTCTCTTTCAAGCCAATCCATTGTTGTTCCTTTCCAGACCTGATCGAACCATTGATCATGTGTTCCTTAAGATTCAGCAGGTATTCCAGGTTAAGGTCAATTTCTGTTTCAAACAATTGCCCCTTGTTGTATATCTCTATGCTGGGCGGTTGCTTTTGTTTCAACGCTTTAATTTCGAAGCCACTTCTTTGTTGGTTTCTGATACGTCCCAGTAGGTAAAGATCGACATTGGCCAGCCCAAGAGAAGGACGGCTAACCATGGCATCGCTGACTAATAAGAACTTGAAAACATCGAACTTTTCATCTTGGTTAATTTGCTGTTGCTTCTCATTGATATAGCTACAATAGCACAGGTAATGCTCAAGGCTGTCAGCAAATGTTTTTGCGAATTTATCGGACCTGTATTTCCCCCCCTTTTTTAGGATTTCATTCTTCTCCGCTTCACAATTATCAAGTGACTGCGTGATGATGTCGTTTATCTTTTTCTCATTCTGTTCATTGTCCAATGCGGCAAATAGCAATGCGGTCCTGATAGCTCCCTTGACTGAAGTTCCCGGAATATAAAATTGATTATCCGGGGTTTTTACCAATCCCCTGATTTGTTGCTTAGGAAGATTTGCGTATTTGAATTTCAGAATATTGTCAGTTTTATCAATATATTCTTCAAATGATCTCTCAATTCTTTCTTTTTTAATAAATTCCCAGACATTCAGTTTATTCCTCAGGTCTGAAAGTTGTTGATTGTAATCCCTCTTTCTCATCCTGTCTGCGTCTTTCTTGAGTTTTTCAAGATCTTCGATTTTGGATGATATCTCATCAATCCATTGGCTGAAACGATTAACCATTCCTTCATGAGTTTTGATGAAATTCAGGAATAGATCCTGGCTGATCCTGTAATACATGCCATTTAAAGTCATGTAATCAATCCGGTTCAACTCTTCACCAGTGCCTATATGAATCGGCGTCAGGCTTTTTAAGTATAATTTCATAATCTTTAACTGATTTTCATTTTTATCATGAAACCAATTCCATAATGATATACAGGGTGAGTGTAATCATTATCCTGGTTATTCTGACTGATTTTTATCAGACTCCCTGGTATTGAAATATCCATTGCCGGGAAAACAGAACCTTCACGGAACATCTTTACGGGTGGTTTCATGAATTGCCTGTATTTCAGGAATCCGTAAAAACCCCTTCTTTCTTCAATCAAATAATTAAACAGGGGGTTTGTGATAAATCCATCGAGCTCTTTCTTTTCCCGAGAGGGAAGAAAAAGTGAGAACGTGGTCATGGCATTGGAGCCTTCAGGCTGACGGATATCAAAATCAGCCATGGCAATTTTAAATTTACCTTTTCCGATATTCCTGTCCCCCCCGATACCTACATGACTTAGCCAGCGCATCGCCCCTTCCAATTTTGACATGTCAGGCCCATCAGCAAAGAAATATAATCCATATCGGGCGTTGTCATGTTCACCCGTATCAAAGAAATACTCGTCGACATGGAACAGTTGTCCCATGTTGTCTTTCTTCAATGTCCCCCCTTTAATCCTGTCGATCGTATTGTGTGTAAAACTGAAAGATTTGATCTTTGGGGCATCAGTACGCGCCAGGGTAAGTTGTAAATCTCCTTCACCATTTGCCAACTTTTCAAAATCTTCAATTCCAATGTATTGCTTCTTTTTTGAAGATTTATCCTGAGTGCTTTTAATGATAGCTTCCCTTTTGGTCAGCTTTTCACTTACGTCTTCATATGTGCCGGACGGCAGAATAGGCCTGGGAACGAAATGTTCCTTTCCATGATCACTCTCTTTAAAAGGGAATGCGGATGAAATTATAAATTCAGGAACCCCGGTCAGGCATGAATCAATGTATTCTTCAAGCGCCATCTGTCCGTAAATATTTCGAATTCCCCAGCAGATCATTCCCCAGAGTGTATCAGACCGGAGCTCGGTATTAAATCCTGCCTGGGGGTAAAGATAAATGGCTATCATTGGTATTTGATTGTGATTTCTTTTAAATTTTTGAGTATTAGTGATTTATTATCGGCATCAGCTGCTATAAAGTTCTCACCTGCGGTTTTATAATCCTCTGTGCTGACAATGATGGGATCGGCCACATGGAACCTGATCCTGCCATATCCCCTTGACCCAGATTTTCCCAAGGTGGAGTGTTCAAGTATTCTCATGGCTTCCAACAAGTTATCAAGATCCTCATTTATCTGATTTATTTCCGACTGATCCGAAGGTCGCATCCGGTAAACTCCATAAATCATTTCAAAATTGAAAAAGGATCCTGGAACAACTCTTTCAATAAACCTTGGATTAGCAGCCGACGTAAGCCGGTCGATTGAATTTTCTGCCTTAAATTCTGTATAAAGCAATTCCGAATCCATTTCTTTCCATCTGTTTACGGTTTCTTCATCAGGGTAGGCGTCTCTAATTATCAATCTCGTGGGGCCAATGTCTTTAAGCTTGCTTTCCTTCTCATCAGCTCCTATTCCGAAGATCCTGACAATTTTTTCATCATGAGATACATCTCCCGGTTCCCCGGCATCTTTGCCTACAACCCCCATCGCGTATTCAAGGACACTTCGGAGCTTACCCTTGAGGGAGCTCCCGGGGATATAAGGCAACCGGTTTTGAGGGTTTCTGATGACCGGTGAATCCACACCACCGATTTCAAGTTTTTCCTTGCTGCCACCAATATGCAATCCGGTGACACATTCAATCTTCCCCTTAAGGATGATGTTCGCTTCAAATTTTGGGAAACTTTTGCTTTCCATATTTTTATTATTTATTAATTACCACCATGATATTTATGATAAGCCACGAAACTTTCGACCAGGCTGAAGAAGTTTTCAAGGGCCTTCTTTTTGTCTTTTGCTTTAATGAGAGCCTCCAGTGCTTCATCCACAAACTCCTTGAAAGGCCTGACAGAAGTTTGTCGCCCTGCTGCATAAGCAAGTTTAGGTTTAAGCAGTATAAGTTCAGTTTCTATCTCATTAAATTTGAAATCATTACCCATCAGTTCAACTTTGTTTTTGATGGAAAGGACGGCGCTGAAAAAATTTCTAACCTGATTAGTTTTTAAATTCTTGCTCAAGGCTTTGCCCTTATCTTCAGCTGCTTTGATCAGCTGCTCGGGATGGATTTTGTCTAAATCTTCCATAATTATTTATTTATTTTTCTGGTTTTCAATACAACGTAGTTCGTAGGTATAAGGTAATCTTTAATCAGACCTGGTTGAGAAAAGTTTTTGAGGATAAGTGAAATTATATCCTTGGCAAGTCCCTCTTGCGCTTTTGCAATATTTTCTTCGTTAAAGCCATGCCTCGCAAAAAGATAGTGCAGTTGGGCCACATTCCGGTATAATTTGTTTGTATCCACCTTGCCCTTCGAATCCAGGCAGGCTTTTATGAGTCTCAGTATCCTGTGCACCAGTGACCTTGCAAGCTTGGACTTGTCCCTGGCTTCTTCCGTATTTGTATATGATAGCAGTTTTTCCGCAAAATCAATCATTGCGCAGTATTTATCCCAGGGCAATGTATGGTCAAATACAGTCACAGCATTTTTCATCTGCCCAGTTTCAGGATCAATGAAATTTTTTGATTGCTCTTCAAGTTCTGCCGCCTTCTCGGCAAATTTTGCTATGGGGTAATTACTGTCGCAGATGAAAATTCCTGCACTGAAAGTGATATCAGGATTGAAGCACGTAAATTTTTTAAAATCCTGGTGCAGTTCTTTTGCAAAATGCAAAACGTTATACCATGAACCGATCAGGAATGCATCATCACCCCCGGAATAAGTTACGTAAAGTTTGTACTTGGCTGCCAGTTCATTGATAAATCCGCTGAAAAACAGATTAAACTCCCTGCTCAACGTGGCAATCCTTGAAAATGAAGTTAAATTGCCCAGTCCAAGACCGAATATACTGCCCAGGTTATCCACATCCAGTCGTAATATACCCATCTGTGGATAGCTGAGCCTTTCCCGGTCATCAGTATCAAATTGCAGTGAAGCAACT
>JAHYJP010000360.1 GCA_019429055.1 Bacteroidales bacterium | reverse complement strand
TTTCGTGTGGCAAAATGTTTTGTATTCCTGCCAGTACCAGAAGGAGGGACCTGTGAAGTATGATAATCCCGGAGCATCGTACCCGATGCATCCACCCGCACAGCAAAATCATATGACTCTGCCATTTCCCGAAGTTTCATCTCTTCATCTCTTCGAATCCCGATAGCTGCTGCCAATAATCCCGTGACAGCCGATTTTGAAGGGTGGTCGAATGTGGGACGGTATGTCCCCACTGCAACATCACCCCAGGAAGCCATAGGACCATAAAGACGAAAAACAAGATATTTCGTCATACTATCGCTCCTATGCTTTTACAAAATCAAGAATCCCGGATAATGTGCCTTCGCCTGTATGTGCATTCATTTCGCAATTCGATTCGCTACATTTCCCATAGACACTTTCCATCTTCTCATTTGTACCTTTCAAAGCAGATATGGACTCATCAAGTAAATCCTTTCCATTCAATGCCTTAAGGAATGCAACCGAGAGCGAGCGTGGCTGCTGAGTGCCTTTTTCAGCCATAATGTATGATGCATATGCACGGGATGCAAAACTATTCTGTTTGCCGGTTGGAGCAACTTTTGCAGCAGCTTCCACTAAAGCCTGTAATGTCTTATTCACCAGCTCCTTGTCTCCTCCAAGATTTTCTTCCAGAAGTGTGCGGTTAATACAGACATAATTATAGAAAAGACCGGAAGCAAATTCCAGTTCCCCTATATGTGCTGCACCTGAATTATCATCCCCATTGTTCAGATCATCCACAGCAGTGAAATAATCATCTTCCACAGCTACTTTATGCACTGTGATTGCATGGGAAACCTGAACCGCTGCTTCGGTATTGTACATGGGACTGGATGCAAGCATACGCCCGAACATGGCAATATCCGCAGCGGTGTGTTTTTCTCGCAAAAGTAATAAATCCTCTTTAGCAGGTGCAGCACCACTTTCAGCTAATTTCACCAAAAGTGAATCGATCAGACTTATCTCTTCCTGGCTGAAATGAGCCAACTGTTCCAGTTTTAAATCTCCAAAAGGATCATTTTCGGTTTCTTCGCCCTGTTCATCTTTACTTTTCTTTGCAGTTTTTACCTTACCAAAAACACCTGCAATTTCCTGTGCATATTTTTTTGCCTTGGACTCTGGGATAGGAGTGGATTTTTCACTCATTTCAGCATTATTTTTAATTGTATCCACAAGACTGCATCCAGTAGTTAATGCCTTATAAACATAAACTCCCATCTCTTTTGTACGAATGCCTATATGCCCTGCCAGAGCAGTCTCAAATATATCGGATTCTCTCCATGCTCTTTTCAGGCTCTGGGATGATATCCGAAGCCTCTGGGTTCCACCCATTACAGCAGTTTTCGGTCTTCCAAGGTCGTCTCTGTTCAGATTCGATGGTGGGTACGATGCTAAGATATGTAGTTGTATAAATTCGCTCATTTTATTATTCTCCTTTATTGATTTATATTTTAATTTTAATTTGTAAATATATTAACTTATGATTCCTGTGGTGCTTTCTCATAATATGCAAAAGCCCAGTCCTTTCTTGTAAAATCACTGTTCCACCAGTAGA
>JAHYJP010000359.1 GCA_019429055.1 Bacteroidales bacterium | reverse complement strand
CATCAAGGGGAATAAACAAATCCATCCGGAAATATGGATCCCAGGGGTAATTTTGCGGGTAATAAGGAGAAACTAAATTATGATATTCGGCAGTAACAAACGAACCACCCAAAAAGATACTCTCATCTGTTGAAACAATGTTGAAAAGGAAATTGTAGTTTTGTCCATAAATATAATTTCTTTTATCAATTTCAAAGATCCTGGCCCACAGGGGGTCAAGATTCTGGTCAAGTTTAACCAGGAAACCTCTTCCGTAAGACAAGTGTTTATCAGAATGTTGCATACCGGTTACCAGGTAGGTTTGATCGGGGTTTCGTATGATGCGGTAAGGGATAAACCAGGGATGGGCATTTTCAGAATCTTCAAAAGGGACACCGTATTCATCCACTTCATCATAGGTGTAAACATAAGCCCACAGGAAATCGGCCAGGTTTTTTTCTTCCAATATGTTGCCCTCATGGTCGCGGATCTGCAGGTGCATACCGGTATGTTCGTGGAAAATGATATCGTTGAAATAGGACAGGTTTACACAGCAATCGTCCAGGGCAATTACAATTTTGTCTTCCTGCCAGGGAGCCATGGTTGCGCTGCTGTTCATCCCTTTGTTTTTCCATATTTCATCCTGCCAAAAAAGCTCGCCTGTAATGCTGTCAAATTTAAAGAGTATATTTTTCCATTTCCCATATGGATTTGGCCCGCTTGTGTGTATCTGATACACCATACTGACAAGATAATTTTTATCGGAAGTAATTTGAAAATCATATATATCGGCCGTCCATGCATACTGATAACCAAATTCGGTACTCCAGCGGACATTGAACAGGCTGTCGGTTTCCATGATCTGCTGGTTACTGGGGCTGGATTTATGAAACCCGATGATCAGGGTATCGGGAGCCACCTCATGGATAAGGGTAACAGCACCAAAAGCAGGTACAGCTTGCAGAGTATCGATGCGTAACAGGCTGTCCAATCGTGCATTGAAAGTAAAAATCATGGGATGGACCAGGGGGTGTAAAGTGTCATCTTTACCGGATTCAGGTTTGTACTCAAACTCTTTGATGATACCGGAAGAATCTGTATTTTTTTGATGGTAAAATTTTTCATTATCTGTCTTATAATTATCTTCATAGATTACACTGCCATGACCACCCATAAGAAACTTTCCATTACTCAATTGATGAACCTGGTGTTTACTGGGAGAGCGGAGTACTTCTGACCTACTTATCCATTCGGTATCACTGATATTAAATGATCGGGTTTCTAACCATGTACCATTCATATCAAAATGGTGAAGATTAATTGTATTTCGCATGATCATGTTTTCATTCACATAGCCATATTCTCTGCTTACAAAAACCATTGACGTATCCAGAAGTATGATGGGGTCTCCTTTTATTCCCGGCACCAGTTTCCAGTACTCGTGAAATCCTTCGTCAAACTGGGCCTGTAAAAGTTGGGGGAGAAGTAGTAGAGAGAGAAAAAATTTTTTCAAATATATAGAAGAGTTCATAATAATTTCATTAGGATTGAAAATCTCCGGGAACCCTGCAGTTCCCGGAGATATAATCTATTTATAGAA
>JAHYJP010000138.1 GCA_019429055.1 Bacteroidales bacterium | reverse complement strand
CGGAAGGAAACAGGAAAGATGCTGAAAAACCCTTTTATAATGGATTTTGAACTTGATGAGAACTTCGGTAATGAATTAGCATATCTGAGTGCAGCAGAACAACAGGCATTATTTGATCTTAAATACTACCTGCCGGACGATCTGCTCGTAAAAGTTGACCGCGCCAGCATGCACTTTGCGCTTGAAACAAGAGTTCCCCTGCTTGATTACAGGATCGTTGAGTGGGCATTAAACCTGCATCCCTCTCTGAAACTAAATAATGGCGAAGCCAAATGGATCTTGAAAAAACTACTCTATCAGTATGTTCCACAAGAATTCTTCGATCGCCCCAAACGGGGTTTTGCAATTCCGCTAAAGAAATGGTTGCAAAAAGAACTGAAAGATTTTGCTTTTGATTATCTCAACCCCGATGCCATAAAAAAAACTGCCATTCTTGAACCTTCCGAAACCGAAAAACTCATCAGGAGTTTCTATAAAAAGGATCAGTACTACCTTTATAACCGTGTATGGCAATTAGTGGTTTTACAAAAATGGTTAATGGACAAGCAAATTTAATACTTTCCTAACCTACATTTAATTTTGGCTTAACAGGAAAACGATACCTATTAATTATCTTTGATTCAGTAAAAGATCATACAATTATATTGTTTATTTTTTTCTTCATGTTGTGTTTTGTGTTTAATAAAGCCGGAGTATAGTTCTCCGGCTTTTTTCAAAACCACCAGTTTTTTTCTTTTTAATAAAATCAATCCATAATGACTCTCCTTCCAGGCTATCCGGATACTATTCCGGGGTCAAAAAAAACGACAGAACAGGCGAATTCAGAAAAAACATTCTGGCTTGTAAGTGCCCAGATGGGTTACGGACATTTGCGGGCAGCCTATCCACTTAAACCCCTATCGCAGGAAGGTGTATTAATCGCCGGAAGCGATGAAAACACACCTGCAGTTGAACGAAACTTATGGAAGAGAACACTCTGGTTATATGAATTGCTTTCGAGGGCCAAAGGAGTTCCCGTAATTGGAAAAACACTCTTCAACCTACTGGATTTTTTTCTGAAAATACCATCCTATTATCCACGCAGGGATTTGTCAAAAAGCACCTTTCAGGTAAGAATGCTCAATTCAGCCATTCGCAAAGGTCTTTGCAAGAGTGTACTGGATAAAATCCGTGAAAAAAACATTCCCTTGGTTACCAGCTTTTATGCCCCCGCCATTGCTGCTGACATGAATAACTTTGGCAAAATATATTGTATCATTTGCGATACTGATCTTAACCGGGTGTGGGTCTCGCATGATCCCTGGGAAAGCCGGATTGAATATTTCACACCCACAGGAAGGGCAGCCAAAAGATTAAAAGACTACGGAGTGCCCGAACAACGAATACATTTAACGGGGTTTCCACTCCCCCCGGAAATCCTGGGAGATGAAAAGCTTGATGTTCTAAAACATGACCTGGGACAAAGATTGCATTACCTTGATCCTTCCAACCGCTTCTGGCCCTTGCACAAACAAAACCTGTTGTACTATCTGGACGAAGAAAACTGCAAGTTCAAAAATGAAAGGTTGCTGACATTAACTTTTGCTGTAGGTGGAGCCGGAGCCCAAAAAGAAACAGGAAAGAAAATTGCATTCAGCCTGAAAGAAAAACTCATTTCAGGACAAATAATCTTAAACCTGGTTGCAGGCACCCGGTCCGAAGTAAAAGATTATTTTCTTGATGTGCAGGAAGAAATCAATACAGCCAATATCCATGTAATTTATGGAAAAGATTTTGAAGAGTATTACCAAAAGTTTAATCAGGTATTAAGAACAACAGATATTTTGTGGAGCAAACCCAGCGAACTCTCGTTTTATACAGGCCTTGGTATTCCTTTGATTATGAGCCCTACGATAGGGGCACAGGAGAGAGCAAACAAAAAATGGGTAAGAGACATACAGTCAGGCTTTAAACAGGAAAATCCTGAATACACTGACCAGTGGCTGTTTGATATGCTTCATAAAGGCAGGCTTGCTGAAGCAGCCTGGGCCGGATTCCTGAAAGCAAGAAAAAGAGGAACCTTCAATATAAAAGAGTTTCTCGAAACGGGTAAGTTTTCCAATCCCAATCAGGTAATCAGGTAACCTTTTATTTACAAAAACTTAATTATTATATAAGAATCTCTTTAAGCTAAGTTAATAATCAGAGCTTACTTTTGAGAGTACCTTCACATCAACTCATGCAAAAGAAGCATCTGTTTCTTTATTTAAAAACCGGCGGAGGACACCTCGCCCCTGCCCGCTCCATAGCCAACTATATTAAAGTTAAACACGGAGATAAAATAACTCCGGTGCTGGCTGATGGTTTTCAGGGAGTTAACAAATGGATCAGATATTTTATAGAGGACGGTTACCGGTTTTCGCAGTCGAAAGCGGTATGGATATTTGAATCTTTATACGCTCTTAATAAAATCAGGTGGATAGGAAACGGCCTTATCACCTTCCTGTCTTTTTGTATAAGACCCCAACTGGAAAAACAAATCCTTGCAAACATCCCATCAAAGATTGTGGTATTCCACTTTTTTCTTATCAAACCTGTTTTGCAGATTCTGAAAAAAAACAAGCTTGAAATACCTGTTACCGTAGTCGTTACAGATCCTTTTACGGCTCATCCCTTCTGGTTTCTTGAAAAAAGCCCGAAATTCATAGTTTTTTCCGAGAAACTAAAAGATCATTCCATAAAAAAAGGAATAGCTCCTGATAATGTTTCTGTTTTCCCTTTTATATTGGATGAGAAATTCACCAGACCACTCAATCCCGTTTTATCTCACTCAATTAAGAAAAACCTTGGGTTTGATAACAGCAAAAGACTGGTTCTGATTCTCGGAGGCGGTGATGGCATCCCCAAGGGAAAAAAAATTCTTAAAAACTTTCTGAAGAACAATTCTGGCGCTCAAATAGCAATTGTATGCGGCAACAACCGAAGCCTTTATAAAAAGGCATGGGAACTTAAAAGTAAATATAACTCAGGCGATTTGAAGATTTTTGGTTATGTGGATTTTGTTTATGAACTTATAAATATTGCAGATGTGGTTGTAACCAAATGTGGCGCAAGTACATTTATGGAGATCCTGATGTCGGGAAAAATTCCGGTCATAAGCAATTATATCTGGGAACAGGAAAAAGGTAACATGGAGTTTGTAAGAGATAATTACCTGGGCCTTTATGAAAAGAAAACCTCAGTTCTTCCCGGCAAAGTAAATGAGATCATTTATAACCCTCACATTGCCAGGGTATATAAAACCAATATAGAAACCTTGTCATTGATAAACGGAACACCCCTGGTTTCTGATTTCATTGTTTCACAATAATGACAACCCCATGAAACTATTGATCATATCCGACCTGCACATTGGCAACAACGATCATTTCGAAACATTTGGCTGGAAACCTGAACAGTTTATAACAGCGCTTAAAAAAGTAATTACTGAAGAAAAGATTGAACGTGTTGTTCTCAATGGAGATATTTTCGAACTTTATAAATATAGTTTTGAAGAGATATACGACCGGAATAAAACGCTTGTGGATTTTTTGCTTAACAACCCCGATTTCATTTACTTAAAAGGCAACCATGATGCCATATGTCGCTTTGGCTTAACAAGCACCGAAATAGAAAACAGCCACGGACATAAAATCTACATTGAGCATGGCCATAGTGCCGATTTCCTTAATGGCACAAAGCTGGGAAGAAAGCTACAAACCTTTGGTTTTAGTATTTTGAGATGGATTAGCACCACGGGGTGGGTTCGCAGAGTTTATTTCAAAATTGTTGAGCTGGATGAAGCCATAAACTCTATTCCCAAGAAATATCACTCCATCAGATATCTTACCCATGCTTTGCGTTTGCTTAAAGATTATGATATGGTTGTTTTGGGCCATACACATAAAATAGAAGCTCATAAAACCTACTACCTGAATAACAAAAAACAGTATATCAATAGTGGCTCATGCTCAATGGGTCGTTTCCAGGGTGTAATCATTAATACGGAAAGTCTCAAATTTGAAACTTTGAAATTTAAAAACTTCAAGGATCTGATGAAGGAATATCAAAAACCTGTAATAAGGGAATTAGCCCTGACAGCATGATTCAGGACATTAGTAATCCATCTTACTGTTCTTGAAATTGCCAGATCATAATTGTCCATCCGGGCAAGGAATTGCACCCTGTTTTTTATTGGGAGCTCCCTGGTTGAACTGGAAGATCAAAGAGATTTCATGCGCTCCTGCTGTTGAATTTATCAGTCTGCTGATGGTAAAGTCATAGCTGTAGGCGATTCTAAGATTATTAGTGCGAAGCCCTCCTGTTACTACCAGGGCATCATTATTGGAAAGCCCGTGGATGCGGTTGTTGAAAAGGGGTATACCTCTGTAAAGCAATCCCAGAGAGATAGGATCCTTCGACCAATATGCTCCAAAGTCGATCTGGTTGAATTTACCCTGATTTTTATACAACAATGCCAGGGAGATACTTTCGGGCACCTGCTGCGAAAACCGACCGCCGTAAGTGATTCTGTAACCACCAAATGCCGAAAACTTCATGGGTATTCTGCTTTCTTCCCCTGTCATCGATTGATTGGGCATCATTAAATTATCTACTGCAAAACCCATCCAGGTATCGGGACTATAAACCAGAAGCGATGAAGAAGCATCAAAATAACCGACCCTTTCCAGGGGATTAGGCACGTTGGTATTAGGTAATATTTCATCGAGAGTAAGCTGGTCGCCAAAGATATGGCGATGAAAATCAACGGTGCGCTGCGCATACAAAAACTGCAACCCTGGTCGCATAGTCCAGGTGTGGTTAAGTTTAAAGTTATAGCTATAAACCAAACCACCCTGGGTATTTGCCAATCGTCCTGAACCGGCCTGATCGCGGAAAAGCAAAACACCTACTCCACTGTTGTACTTATGAAAGTAATGATCGAAAGAAAAAGCATAAGTTACGAAGGCTCCCGGAATTGAAGGCCATTGGTTGCGGTAATTCATCACCAGGCGGCTTCCATCTGTTGCTCCTGCAAAAGAGGGTGCCAGGTACAAGGGTGCGGCATAGAACTGAGAAAACTGAGGTGCCTGCCCCCTTACCTGAAGCAGGGTAACAGACAAAAGCAGTCCCAGTGCAATTTTAAGCACCCGGATGTTTTTACTGTATGTCCTCATGAGCTTGTACATTTTTTGGTTTTTAAAATTATTTCTCAGTTTCCCTTTTATATATCTGTTCGTCAAATTATTATCTGTAAAGTGTAACATCTCCTGCGTCTCTTATTTCCGTACCATCATGACAGGTGGCCCAGACTTTCCATACATATACATCCATAGAAGAAAGCCTGCCCCGGTAATAACCATCCCAACCTGTTTCAATATCTTCAGAACGGAAAAGAAACTCACCCCACCGGTTATAGATCTCAAGCCTGTAATCCTGTATCCCTGTATGAACGGGGTAAAACACATGATTTGCAGGGTCGTTTACTATATAAGCACCGCCATTGGGCCCGGTGGTATTAGGTGTAAAAGCATTGGGAAACACAATCTTACAGTGCTGTTCTGCAATTACTGCATTTTGCTTTGTAATCTGATCAAAACACTGCGGATTGGTATCTGTTCCTACAATTAAAGTAATATCGTACTCCCCGGGGTTCTCATACTGATGCCCGGGAGCATATTCATAGTATATATTTCCATCGCCCATATGCCATTCGTAATAAGCACCCATGCTGGACAAATTGATCATCTGTACTGACTGATAGGGCAATTGAATTACAGGAGGACTTGCTCTGAAATTAGCCCTGGGCGGTTCAAAAACAGTAATAGTCTGATAGGCTGAATCGATTCCTCCCTCACCACTTACAAGAAGCTTAACCAGGTACTCGCCCGGATCATAGAAAGTATGACGCGGATTTTCTTCAGAAGAATAATTTCCATCATCAAAATCCCAGAAAAACTCCAATCCATACTGGGTGTCATTTCTGAATTGTACTTCAAGTGGCGGACAACCTTGTTCGGAGGGATCAAATCCTACCATTGGATGTGGGGCCAGAATAACGACTTCCTGACTGATTGTATCATGGCAGAACTCATTACCAACCATGAGATTAACAGTAAAATGACGTGTAGCATAATCACCAATTTGCCAGTTATAGGTGTGCTCTACAGGACTATTTTCATTTTTGGTAATCCTGGTGCCATCGCCCATATCCCAGTGATATTGCCAGCTTCCGGGCGCACTAAGATTTTCTGCCACAACACTTCTGTCCGGGAAAACCTGGCTTTGCGGGCTCACAAACATATCTGCTACGGGCACAGGATAAACTCTTGCCTGCCTTACAATACTGTCCTTACAACCATATACAGATTCTGCGCTAAGCTTAACATCGTAATAGCTTTCATCCGTACTTTGAGTAAAGAAGATATTTGATGGGTTGGCTGCAGTAGAATGTGAACCATCGCCAAACGACCATTGGTATTGATGAGCCCTTTCTGAAAGGTTCTCAAAATTCAAATCCAAAGGATTACAACCTGCCATAAATGGATTATCAGCTGTAAATGCGGCATGAACTTCAGGGTATACATTAATCAACTTCTCTGATTGTCTTGTACACCCATACTGATTGCCGGTTGTAAGGCTGATTGTGAATGATTGTGGTTCATCCTGCAGATTGCGGAAAACATGAGTAAACATTGACTCCTGGGTGTAGCTTGTGCTGCCTCCTAAAATCCATGCATAATTACTTCCGCCGATCGAAAGGTTTTCAATATCAACATCAAGAGGTGAACAACCTTGTGTAATACTGACGGAGAAATCAGATTTAGGCCTTGGGAATACTGTGATTTGCTTACTGATTTCAGCTTCACATCCATATAAAGACAAGGTGTGAAGATTTACCGTGTAAATTTCTGGTGTAATAAAACTTTCGTTGAAGTAGGTATAATCAGGATTTATTTCATTGGTAATAGTGCCATCTCCCAGTATCCAGGTGTGCTGATCTACTCCCAGGGAAAAATTGTCAAAACTAACCTGCAAAGGATGACAACCTTCGGTTACCACATCAAATTGTGCTGTAATATCAGGGAAGACCGTGATCTGGCGGCTTGTAACATCATCGCATCCGAATTGATTTTCAACATGGAGTTCAATGTTGAACTCTCCTGCTCCCTGGTCATGTGGCTGATTAAAGATATGACTTACGGTACCTGCCTGCTGAGAATAATTACCGTTACCGAACTGCCAGGTGTAAACTCCGGCTCCTATAGAAGCATCATTAAACTGTACCGGAAGCGGAGAACAACCTTCCAATACACCCGGTTCAAAAACTGCCTTGGGGCGTGGATTTACAGTAACTGTAACAAAAGTTGAGTCCTTGCAACCATAGTATGATTCAGCATTCAGGCGGATAGTGTAATCCTGGGTTTCTGTATGACTGAAATTTTCAAATACATATGTTTGTGTAAGATCCTGGCTTGTAGAATAATTACCGTCGCCATATGACCAGATGTAAGGAGTTGCAGCTGTTGCTCCATCAGAAGTATTTAATATATTAACCTCCAGCGGATGACATCCGTTTAACTCAGAAACATCAATACCTGCAGTAATTAGCGGGAAAATCTGAAGGTTCTGATACAAAGTGTCCCTGCATCCATGAATATTCTGAACTATAAGGTGGGTTGTAAAGTCTGCTGCCGTTTCTCCTGAATGAATATAAGTATGGCTGGCGTCACCCTGTGTGGTAACATCACCGGTTCCATCACCAAAATTCCAGATAAAAGTGGTTGCCCCCAGTGCGTTTTCAGTAAAATCAACTGTAAGTGGCGAACATCCACTTAAATCGGAAACTGAATAATTAGCTTTGGGTTTAGGGTATACAACAATAGGAAGTATAATTGAGTCAATACAGCCGAATAAAGATTCTGCGACTAATCTTACTTCATAGATCTTCGATTCATAATGGCTGTTGTTGGTAAAAGTTCTTTCCATTTCAAATTGTTGCGATGACCCTCCATCATCGAAATCCCAGTAATAAAAATCTGCTCCGGTTGACAAATTCTGGAAACTCACTTCCAGGGGATGACAACCAGATGTTGACATATTGAAATTAGCCTTTACTTCCGGGAAGATGGTTACTTCACGTAACACAGTATCCCTGCAACCGCTGGCATTTTCAATTATTAGTGAAACAGGAAATGTTATTTCCTCATCGGTATTATTTATGTATTCGTGTATAATTTCGTCGCCGTTATTTTGACTCGTATTACCATCGCCAAAATCCCAGTAATAATTTAATCCACCAACAGATGTATTGTAGAAAGTAACTTCCTGCGGCGTGCAGAATGAAGTATAATCGTAGGTGAAGTTTGCTCTTATCCTCGGGAATACCCTTATTTCCATTTCAAATTCATCAAAGCAGAACCATTCCGACGTAGCAAGAAGGTTTACATTGAAAACAGCCGTATCTGTAAGGCTTGGGTTCTCAAAGACCACAACCGGATGTATATCAGAGCTTGTGCCTTCGTTATTGTCAAAATCCCAGAGGAAACTGTTTGCATTTATTGAATGGTTGGTAAATTCAACCACAAGGGGGTTGCAACCTTCAATAATATCAGGAGTGAAGTCAGATTTAATTAATGGATTCACAGTAATATCCCTGATGGTGATATGCTCACAGCCAAAATCATTTTCACCCACGAGCCATATTTCATAAGTTCTGGGGTCGGCACCTTCATTTAAAAGTGTGCGGGTAAACTGTAATTCATCAATCTCCTCAAATGTATTTCCTCCATTGAAACTCCAGCTGTATTTTGTGGCTCCATAAGATGTATTTGTCACTTCCATCGGGTAAGGATGGCAATGAACAGGTGGGTCAACATGGAACCCGGTTTCAATGTAAGGTTGAACAACAATATCAATTGTATCCTGCGATTCGCAACCAAATCTGGATTTTGCTTCAAGTATAACCCTGTATGTTTTTTCTGTATTTGTTAAATTATGAAATACATGAGTGGGAGTTTCCTCAGTGCTGGAAGAACCGTCTCCGAATCTCCAGGTAAAACTCTCCGCGCCGGTTGACAGATTGCCAAAATTTACTTCAAGGGGAGCACAGCCGCTGATCACATCGGCCTGCGGAACAGCATGAATTTCAGGATAAACTCTGACTGTTGTTCTCATGGTATCACGGCAAAGCAATGTATTCCGCCCCACAAGCATAATCTCCCTTTCAAGAACGTCATCTGTTGTATTGGTAAAGGTATGTGGGAAATAACTTGCACCGGTTGTATAAACAGTACCATCTCCCATTCTCCAGGAATAGTTTGACAAACCATATGATTCATTATGAATCATAACATTAAGAGGCGTACAGCCTTCTGCCTGATCTATGGTAAACAGAGCTGCCACAGGGTCGCCCACTTCAATGAAAACACTGGTTGAATCAACCATATTACAGGCACCGCTCACAGTAACGGTATACTTTATTGAAGCATCGGGCAAGGCAATGGGATTGGGTATTGTAGGATCGTCGAGGAAATCTACAGGGTGCCACATATATTGTGTTCCACCGCGCGCAATAAGCTGCACAGGGTCGCCGAAGCAGGCTTTGTGTATGGTACCGGTACCGGCAATATTGGCCTGTACATCAAGGGGGTTGAAATCGGAGAAATATCCGTACATGGTGCCACTGCCAGGACCTCCGTTGATAATGGCAAGGTGGAATACATCTTTGGTGTTTTCAATTAATGTAGCTTCACCAACCGGAACTCCTGTGGGTACAGGAGCATCAGGACTAAATTCAAACTCTGCAGCAAGCCATTTTGTGGTGCCGGGGATGGTTTGAAAATCGGCAGCAGCAATTACAGTATTGGGTCCCTGTCCCTGAAAAATAAAACCATCTTCAGCACCTGCCCTAACCAGGATATTGAGGAAAAAACTCTCTCCTTTGGAACGCGTAAAGGACACTCGTGTAGATCCTGTACATACATTAACGGGGGGTAATACAGCTCCACCCTGTTCACAACCAAACCCTGCAACGTGATAAACATAACTGGGTTTACTGGTTTTAATGTAATAGGTTTGCTTGCTAAACTCCCACCTGAATTGTTCTCCCGGCTGGAGCACTGCCTCCGTAACACCGTCAATTTCTACTGTTGTGTTTGGTTCAGTTGCCAGAACATAAAAATGTTCAGGTATCGTTAACCTACCCCGCATGGCAATATATTCAGTACCAATAATTTTTGTAGGAATGAGCTGGTCTCCTATTAGGTCATAACATCCTCCGGGCAACCCCCTTACAGAATCATCGCTTGTGGAAACAGCAATGGGTTTATCAGACTGAACCCGTGTTCCGGCTAAACGATTCTCAGGAAGATTTCCTGAAGTATCATAATTGTCAGGTACTATTGCAATGGATTGCCCCCGGTTCAGGTATAATGTAAACGGCACTCCGGCAGGTCTGCCAGGAAAAACAGGGTTTGTGGGGGTAACAATAATTTCAGTATTATCTTCGGTTGCCACAAGGTAAATACCTGAATAGGGCCTTATTCCAAGAGGTTCATTGTAATTAATATCCTGGAAAGGAACATAAAAATCTTCGCCCAGGGCATTTCTTCCTTTCAATGAAAAAATATCGGGATTATTGATCGTACCTACTTCAAAATAGGCGGTAATCAGGTTTGTGGATGTTATCTGAATTCCTCGGTTATAAATCTGATCGGGATTTTGATTCCACATCTGGAAGAAAATGTCACCGGCAACCTCAGCGGGAA
>JAHYJP010000137.1 GCA_019429055.1 Bacteroidales bacterium | reverse complement strand
CTTGACCTTATGGGTGGGCGTTACGGACTTGTAAGTAGCAACCTCCCCCATCGCTCGGTAGCAACAGTGCAAATCCTGGAAAACCATCAACCCATAAGAATACTCGAAGAACGTTTACCATCGCATCGAACATCACTCAACATTACATTAAAGCGTGAAATAACAACAACTGGCACTGCACGGTTGGGTAGTGGTTTAACACCCTTACTTTGGGATGCCAATGCAACACCCATGATGTTTTCCCGTAATTTTCAGCTGGCAGGATCGTATCAGGCCAACAACACAGGAAACAACGCGGCAAAGCAACTTGACATGCTAACCATCGAGAACCTGCGCGATCGTATGGAAAACAACCTTACACGGCCTTCGCTATTAGGTATTCCACTGTTATCGCCGCCTGGCTTTAATGAAAACCGTTATCTGGATAATAACCTGCATCTGCTAAATGCCAACGCACTTATTCGCATGGGCAATGACTTACAGTTACGCAGCAACCTGCACTATATCTATGATTTTCAAAAACAGCAAGGAAATACCAAACGTATTATTTATACACCGGTTGAAACTTTAAGATTTGATGAACAGATAAACAATGATTTGCGCAACAATGCTCTTCGGGGCGAGTTTACCCTTACACGTAATACTAAAGATAATTACCTGAATAACAAATTTGAGTTTCAATCTCACTGGGATAAACGTAGCGGGGATTTCAACAGCAATACTGATGCCTTGGTGCATGATTTGAAAAATCCGTTTCAAACCGTCTCTAATCAACTGAATATGGTAAAACCGGTTGGTGAAAAGCTGGTGCAGTTTAATTCATTTGTTTCTTACGACCACAGTCCTCATACTTTAAGAGTAAGCCCGGGCAGTTTTGAAGAGATATTTAATCAGGGAGAATCTTTTGATCAATTAACACAGAACCTTGATCTGCAAAGGCTCAACACCAATCATTCAGCCGGTTTCTCCTTTGATATAGGCAACTGGAGTGTTTCTCCAAAAATAGGGATACAATATCAGCGTCAAAATCTTTTTAGCAACATTGAAACGGAAATTAACAATACTACAGAAGAACTACCAGGGGTTTTCCGGAATACGCTTGATGGTATGCTTACACGATCATATCTGCAAACTGAATGGATTTACAGGAGGAGTAACAGATTTAGCTTCACTGCCAATATTCCGGTAAGTCACAACTATATAAAGCTTCAGGATCAGGAAATTGCCCGCTCACAAAAAATTAATCGTATTGTATTTGATCCGCGCCTGAGTATTGATTACCGTATGGGTAACTTCTGGCGCACAAGATTTTCTTACGGCTTAAGAAATCATTTTGGCGAAATGGATGGCATGCATTACGCCTGGATTTTAACCAATCACCGCAGTTTGCTTATCAATGATGCTCCTCTTCAGGAAAGCCGCTCACACAGCTTTTCTGCTTTTCTCAGTCACCGGAACCCCATAGAATCATTTTTCTCATCTTTATCCTATGTTTTTTCCGTAGGAAACAGTAATCTTCTTTATTCCAATATAATCAATGAAGACGGAAGCACGCTGCGAGAAGCAATTGAACAACCCAACACATCATACACGCATAATGCAAGTGCCCGAACAAGTAAGTTTTTCAGCAGCATTAAAAGCACACTTGCATTGCAGGGTTCGTACATGCGAACGACCCAGGAACAATGGGTAAACAATGAAATATTTGATGGTATAAATAACGTACTCGCATTTTCTCCACGGGCCAATATACGCTTTACACAATGGCTAAGCGGAGAGGCAAGAACGGAATGGTTACATTATAACACCTATCGGAAAGGCAGGAAGCTTAACGATGTGAATGTTTTAAAATATTTTGGAAACCTGTTGATTTTTCCTGCCCGCAATCAGCATCTTGCTATCAATAGTGAAATTTACAAGCATGAAAATCAAAGCAATTATTTTGTGGATTTGGAGTATCGTTATACAATAACCGACCGGAGAATAGACATTGATGTGCGCTGGATCAATATTTTTAATCATAAAACCTATCATGATTACCAGGTAGGCCCCTATTCCCTGATAGAAAATCAATATATTTTACGACCTTCCCAGTTTGTTGTTCTCGTCAGATTCACTTTCTGACCCTACCCTTAAACCCAGAAGAACTGTAGCTACAGAAATTATAAACTAAGTCGGTAAATTAAATTTGTTAATCTTTTCAACATATTTTCTCGAAAAACTCACCAGTTCCGGAAAAAACTCAACAAAATCGCGGTGAAATTCATTGTAATGCTTTTTCAGATCAGTAACCGCCTCTTCCATTCCCGAGTTGAATGATGTGCGCCGTGACATACCCTCCATATGGCGTTGCAAACTTTTCAGGTCGGCATAGTTTACCAGCCAGTTGGAGCCTATCATGATGGGAAGTATGAATTTAGCCCTGCTGGGAAGCATAATATAGTTTTTCAGTAAAACATTATAAGCGTTCTGAACGAATGTTTCCAGGGGTTCATTGCAATAATCATCCCAGCTGCTGGCCAGAAAATGATCGTAATACATATCGACTACTACCCCTGAATAATGGCGGTATTTCTCACGGATACGATCTTTGCTGCGTGTTACGAAAGGGTGTGAATCGGTAAATTCATCTATCTTGCGATGCAATCTGATGCCCTTAACCACCTCGGGAGAATATTTTTCAATTTGCCGGCCTTTTACCATGTCGGCAATAAAATTTCCCAGGATCAGATTTTCGTCTTTGCCGGAAAGGTAGATGTGGGCGAGGAAATTCATTTTTTAAGAGCACCGCGGAAACTCAAAGTCGCAGAGTTTTTTTTAAAAATTAATTATTGAGAATTTTGATGGTTTTCAGTATTCAATCAGTCACTACTTTAACTCAAACAAAAATATAATGAAAATATTACAACCCCATAAATTTTTTCAGATTAGATTTGTGGCCAAAAACAATCAGCACATCGTTTTCTTCAATTTTCGTTCCTGGGTAAACAAAGTCCGATGCATGTCCCGGATTATAAGGTTCATGAATACTTTTTTCCGGCGTTCTTCTTTTTACAATAGAAATCAACTGAATTTCAAATCTTCTTCTCAGGTCAAGTTCAACCACCGTATTTCCAATATATCTTTTAGGAGCAATTATTTCAACTATTGAATGTTCCTGACCAATTTGCCATGAGTCAATAACATCAGGAGCGGTAATGCGCTTTACAAGCTTTTCGGCGGCATCTTGCTCAGGATGAAGAATCTCAGTTACTCCAAGCGAAACAAAAACGGATTCATGCAGTGGTGAAAAAGCCCTGCTGATAAGTCGTTTCACTTTTTTCTGTTTTAAAAGTGCTGTAATCATTACCGATGAACCAAAATCCTCACCGATGCAAACAACAATCATATCAGCTGAATTTAATGGAAGCATTTCCAGTGCATGTTCATCAGTGCAATCGATACATATTGTACTGGTAATTTGATCCTTATAAGTATCAACTTTGTGAAAATCGCTGTCAACACCAATTACTTCATGACCCAGATCAGTAAGCATGCTTCCCAACGATGAACCAAAATTTCCTAAACCAATAATAATGTACTTCATATAACCAAAATTTAAACAGGACTAAGACACATCCATTAGTTAATATAAATTGTTTCTTTTGGATATTGATACTGATAACTTCTCAGCTTTCTGAAAAATGCCACTACGATAGTTAGTGTACCAATTCGCCCGATAAACATCAGACAAGAAATAATAATTTTGCCGGAATCACTCAGTTCTGCAGTAATACCCAAGCTAAGACCAACTGTGCTAAATGCAGAAAAACATTCAAAAACAATATTTTTCATACCCAGATCACCGTCTGTTATCGAAAGCAAAAAAACTCCAAGACCAATTATTAAAACTGAAAGAATAATGATGGCAAAAGCTCTTCGTATATTTTCATCAGCAATATGTCTGCCAAACAATTCAATACGGGTTTTCCCTCTAGCCATGCTAACAATATTGGAAACAGCAAGTGCAAGAGTACTTGTCTTTATTCCTCCTCCACAGGAACTAGGTGATGCTCCAACCCACATAAGAAATATGGTTATCAAAACGGTTGGAACCACCATTGCTGATGTATCAATAGTATTAAAACCTGCAGTACGCGGTGTTACGGCTCCAAAGAAAGAAGTTACAAAAGCTCCATAAAAACTCATACCGTTAAGCAGATTATTTCTCTCAAACCACCAGAAACTGATAGTTCCGCCAACAATCAAAATAATAGTTGTTATACTAACAATACGGGTATTTACATTAATCAAATGTGGGAAACGATGTGCAGAACGTTTCCGTAATAACTTTCTGAAATTATCATTAAATCGGTTTTTCATCCAGGTGAAATAATTTAAAATGACAGGAAATCCGATTCCGCCAAGAACTACCATTATAGCGATAACAAGGTGCAGATGAAAGTTTTGATATGTACCATTCTGAATATCATTCATACCATCGGTAAAGACAGAAAATCCAGCGTTACAAAAAGCTGAAACTGAATGAAAAACAGCATTCCAAACATTCGTTTGAAGTCCCAGATGAGGTTGGGATTGAAAGATATACACAATTGCAGCCCCTGTTATTTCAACCAGAAATGCGAAACCAAGGATTTTATATAAGGTTCTGAATATTTTTCCCATGCGGGCTTCATTAACAAAATCCTTCAAAAAAATCTGATTTTGAAATGATGGAGCACCCATAAAAAAGAACCCAAAGAAACTGGTAAATATCATTACACCCAGCCCACCCAACTGGAAAAGCAGTAAAATTACACTTTGTCCTAACGGCGTAAAGTGAGTGGCAGTATCCACAACAATAAGCCCCGTAACACAAACAGCGCTGGTAGCAGTAAAAACAGCGTCAACCAGGTCTGTTTCTACCGTTGAGGAGCGGGGCAACATTAATAATCCGGCACCCAGCAAGATTAAAAAGAAAAAACTTCCTGCATAAAGCAAAGAAGGATTAAACCTTATTTTGTAAAGATTTAGAGTTCCCTTTGATATTTCAAGTGAAAAAATAAATATGATAAGGGTGTGATAAAACAATGCAGTTTCAAAAAACCGTAACCAGGGGAATTTTTCAATAAGATAAACAGGATCAAATATACCCAGATCAGAAGTTAAAAACAGAATAATTCCAATAAAATAATCAAAATAACGTCGCCAGTTATTTGTTCTTAACTGCCTGAAAAATAATATTCTAAAAAAATATGTAAGAAAAAATAATAAAAAAATAAATGGGTAAAAACTTTCTGTGAACCGGTTCCATGATGGAGATGTATAAAAACCAAAATCATAAACAACAACCAGGAATGCTATGGTTGTCATGAATAACATCCAACGGTCTGTTATTAATTTAGCTTTCTTTACATTAAAATAAAGCTGATCCTTTAACCAAACTTTAAAAAACGGCCACTTTTTCACATAACGTTTTTATAAAACAAGTTCAGTCAAAATTAGCAAATTTAATTATCCATTATTCATTATATTTCAGGAAACAAATCATACTTATTATGAAAAAATTACAGGAAACCGGGATTCCATCCTGCTATTTAAACCCATTCTAAAAACCCTTAATCCAACCGATATTTCAGTAGCTATCGGATTATTTTTCTTAGTTTTGCAACAACTTAAGAATCCTATTCAAAACACAAATTGACTAAAAATATCACCCTATGCAAAAACAATTGTTATTAGGCGACGAAGCCATTGCCCAGGGGGCAATTGATGCCGGGCTGTCGGGCATTTATGCTTATCCGGGCACTCCTTCCACCGAAATTACACAATATGTGATTGACAGTAAGGAGGCCAAAGAAAAAGGCATTGTGGCGACCTGGACCGCCAACGAAAAAACCTCTGCCGAAGCAGCACTGGGCGTAAGTTACGCTGGTAAACGTGCCATGGTATGCATGAAACACGTTGGGTTGAATGTGGCTGCCGATGCGTTTATCAATTCATCCATCACGGGTGCCAATGGAGGAATTATTTTCGTTGTAGCCGACGACCCCAGCATGCACTCTTCGCAAAACGAGCAGGACAGCCGTTTTTATGGCAAATTTGCCATGATTCCCATCCTGGAACCTGCCGACCAGCAGGAAGCTTATGATATGGTACATTACGGATTTGACCTGAGTGAGAAATACCAGGTCCCTGTGATGCTGCGAATTACAACCCGGCTTGCACATTCAAGGGCAGGCGTAGCACGCAAAGCATCCAAAGACCAGAATAAACTTAAGCTACCTGACAATTTCAGGCAGTTTATTCTGTTGCCTGCCAATGCACGTAAACAATACAAAACGCTGCTGAACAATCAGACCCACTTTGAACAGGAAGCTGAGAATTCTGACTTCAATATTTTCATGGACGGGAAAGATAAAAGCATGGGTATTATAGCCTGCGGACTGGCATATAATTACCTGATGGAAAATTATCCCGACCGAAACGTTCCCTACCCGGTACTCAAAGTTTCACAATATCCTGCTCCTAAAAAACAGATTGAAAAGCTCTATAATGAGTGCGAAAGTATATTGGTACTCGAGGAAGGTTATCCCATTTTAGAAGAGCTTCTCAGAGGATTGCTCAATAATGGAAAACAGATAAAGGGACGCCTTGATGGAACCATCCCTCGTGACGGTGAGCTAAATCCAGTTATTGTTGCGAAAGCCCTTGGTTTTAATATTCCTGAATTGCGCGAAATACCCTCACTGGTAACCGGCCGCCCGCCGTCACTTTGCAAAGGCTGCCCGCATATCGACAGTTACTTCGGATTGAATGAAGCCCTGGAGAAATATGGTAAGGGGAGAGTATTTTCCGATATTGGGTGCTATACATTGGGAGCATTACAACCCTACGATGCCATTAATACATGTGTTGATATGGGTGCATCTATTACCATGGCCAAAGGAGCTGCCGATGCAGGCCTTAAACCTGCAGTTGCGGTTATCGGCGACAGTACCTTTACCCACTCCGGCATTACCGGATTGCTGGATGCCGTTAATGATAAATCCAGTATTACAGTCATTATTCTTGACAATGCCACTACCGGCATGACCGGTGGCCAGCCCTCATCTGCCCTGGGCAAAATTGAAGACATTTGCAGGGGAATTGGTGTGGAAGAAGAACATATCCGCATCATCAAACCCCTTCCCAAAAAACATGAGGAAAACCTGAAGATCTTCGAGGAAGAGATTGCCTATGAAGGAGTAAGTGTAATCATTCCGCGCCGCGAATGTATTCAAACGCTTAACAAACGCATGCGAGATAAATTCAAGGCAAAACAGAAAGCAGAAGCCGAAAAACAGTAAATGGATTTTTTCCGGTCCGGCTTATACCAACCGTGTAACAATAAGACATTTACATAAAAAAAGCATTGTCAAAACTAAAAAAGAGTATCAATAATGAAAAAAGACATCATATTAGCCGGCGTGGGCGGACAAGGAATATTATCCATAGCGGCAATCATTGGTTATGCTGCGGTTCAATCCGATCTATTCCTTAAACAAGCCGAAGTGCACGGTATGAGTCAGCGGGGCGGCGATGTGCAGAGCAACCTGCGCCTGTCAGACAAACCTATCGCATCTGATCTGATTCCCCATGGCAAAGCCGACATGATCCTTTCAGTTGAACCCATGGAATCGCTCAGGTATTTGCCATTTCTTAATCCCGAGGGCTGGCTGGTTACCAATACCAAACCTTTTATTAATATACCCAATTATCCTGCAGAGGAAGATATTATGGCTGAGGTGAAAAAGCTACCCCATCATGTTGCTCTGGATGCCGAAGCTATCGCCACAGAGCTTGGCACCGTAAAAGCTGCCAATATGGTAATGCTGGGTGCTGCATCCCCTTTTCTGGGACTTGAATATGAGAAACTAAAGGATGCCATCAGGTTTTTCTTCGGAAAAAAAGGTCAGGATCTTGTGGACCTGAATCTGAAAGCCCTGGAAGCAGGAAGAGAGTTTACTAATAAAAACATGAATTAAAAGCTGAAAATTAATTCCATTGAATGAAAAACCGGTACATAAATTTTGGATAATTTTGTACCGGTTTTTTAACATCCCTGAAATATTTTCAGAGCTAATTGTTAACAAAATAAATACAGCTTTTCTGAACTAAACAATAACCTATAAAGTGCTGTTAACACGATACATTTCAGAATGTAAGCTATCATATATTACTCTTAAATCCAAACATATAAAAAGTAAAATTCAAAATGATAACAAACAATTTTATTACCCGTCACAATGGCCCTCGCGCCGGGGAAATTGAGAAGATGATCAAAAAAATCGGCGTTTCATCTTTGGATGAACTCATTGACCAAACCATTCCAAAAGCTATCCGACTGAAAGAACCTTTAAAAATGGGTGATGGTCTCAATGAATATGAATACCTGAACCATCTGAAATCTTTGGGTGCTAAGAACAACGTTTACAAAACCTATATCGGGATGGGTTATTACAACACCATTACTCCCGGTGTAATTCAGCGTAACGTTCTTGAAAATCCCGGCTGGTATACTGCATATACACCCTATCAGGCCGAGATATCGCAGGGACGCCTGGAAGCTTTGCTCAATTACCAGACTGTCATCAGCGACCTCACCGGAATGGAAATTGCCAATGCTTCCCTGCTGGATGAAGCTACCGCTGCAGCAGAAGCTATGATTATGCTTTTCAACTCGCGTAGCAGGGACGCACAGAAAAAGGGCACCAATAAATTCTTTGTTTCAAAAAGAACTTTTCCACAAACCATCGACGTGTTGAAAAACCGGGCCGAACCCCTGGGTATTGAGCTGGTCATTGACGATTGCCGTACAGTAGAATTTGATGATTCGTATTTTGCCGCTTTGGTTCAATATCCCGATGAAAGAGGCTCAGTAAACAATTTCAAACCGTTTGTTGAGAAGGTACAGGCGGCGCAGATGAAACTGGTGGTTGCAACTGACCTGTTAAGCTTAACGATTTTAACACCTCCGGGCGAATGGGGTGCAGATGTGGTTGTAGGTTCAGCGCAACGGTTTGGTGTTCCCATGGGTTATGGCGGACCTCATGCCGGATTCTTTGCCACTACGGATGAATTCAAGCGTCAGATTCCCGGACGTATTATCGGCGTTTCTGTTGACCGGCTGGGTGCACCCGCCATGCGTATGGCCCTGCAAACCCGCGAGCAGCACATCAAACGCGAAAGAGCCACTTCCAACATCTGCACTGCACAAGCTCTGCTGGCAGTTATGGCAGGAATGTATGCCGTTTACCACGGACCCGAAGGACTCATAAAAATCGGACGTCATATCAATATCCTTACCGGTGTGCTGGCACAGGAAGTTCAGAAATACGGCTACAAGCAGGAAAATGAGCACTTTTTTGACACCCTTCAGATTGAACTTCCCGAAAATGTTTTTGCTGATAATGTGAAATCCATGGCAGAAGCCAAAAACATGAACTTCAGAGTTATTGATGAGAAGAATATAGGAATCAGTCTGGATGAAACCACTGCTCTTGAAGATGTAAATACCATACTTGAAATTTTCGCTCATGCCAATCATAAGGATTTTGAAACCTTCGTATGCGATCCTGTGGAATGTGAAAAAATTACAACCATTCCCGCTGAACTGACTCGCAAAAGCAAATTTCTTGAGCAAAGTGTTTTCAACTCCTACCATTCTGAAACGGATATGATGCGCTATCTTAAGAAACTGGAGAACAGGGATCTTGCCCTGAACCGTACCATGATCCCGCTGGGAAGCTGTACCATGAAACTCAATGCAGCAGCAGAACTGTTCCATCTGAGCTGGCCCGAGTTTGCAAATATTCACCCTTTTGTTCCTGCTGATCAGGCAGAAGGTTATCTCGAGCTAATCCGTAACCTGGAAAATTACCTTTGTGATGTTACCGGATTTGCGGCCATGACTTTTATGCCTAACTCAGGTGCATCAGGAGAATATTCCGGACTGTCAGTCATAAGAGCATATCATAAAAGTCGTGGTGAAAGTCATCGCGATATTACCCTTATTCCATCATCAGCCCACGGAACCAACCCGGCAAGTGCTGTAATGGCAGGGACCAAGGTAGTTGTGGTAAAATGCGACGACCATGGCAATATTGACCTGGATGATCTCAGGGAAAAAGCCGAAAAGCATAAGGACAATCTGGCAGCCATCATGGTAACCTATCCTTCTACCCACGGTGTTTTTGAAGAGCACATTCTTGAAGTAACCAAAATCGTTCACGATAATGGTGGTCAGGTTTATATGGATGGTGCAAATATGAACGCACAGGTAGGGCTTACCAACCCTGCCATTTGCGGTGCTGATGTATGCCACCTTAACCTGCATAAAACCTTTGCCATACCCCACGGTGGTGGCGGACCGGGTGTAGGCCCTATCGGCGTGGCTGAGCACCTGGTTAAGTTTCTTCCATCGCATGTGATGGTAAAAACCGGTGGAGAGCAAGCTATCCATGCTGTTGCGGCAGCTCCATTTGGCAGTGCATTTATTTTACCCATTACCTACGGCTATATGAAAATGCTGGGTGGTGAGGGCATGACCGAAGCTACCAAAATTGCCATTCTTAATGCCAATTACCTGAAAGTTGCATTGGAGAAAGATTATAAAGTGCTTTATACCGGAACAAACGGATGGGCCGCCCACGAAATGATCCTGGATTGCAATCCGTTTAAACGCTCAGTGGGCATTGATGCCATTGATATTGCCAAACGATTAATGGATTATGGCTTCCATGCCCCCACTGTTGCATTCCCGGTTCCCGGAACACTCATGGTTGAACCTACTGAAAGTGAACCGCTATCGGAACTCGACAGGTTTATTGATGCCATGATCGCAATCCGCGAAGAGATCCGTGAGATTGAAGAAGGCAAAGCCGACAAGGACAACAACGTGATCAAAAATGCTCCTCACACTGCGAAAATGGTAATCTCAAGTGACTGGGATATGCCCTATAGTCGCGAAAAGGCTGCATTTCCCATGCCCTGGTCAGAGGAGATCAAATACTTTACTCCTGTTACACGTATTGATGATGCTTATGGAGACCGCAACCTGGTTTGTACCTGTGAGCCTATTGAGTCTTATGCGCAACAGGATTAATTAATGATAAATTCAAAAACAAAAAAGGCTT
>JAHYJP010000358.1 GCA_019429055.1 Bacteroidales bacterium | reverse complement strand
GGAAGCCCCCCGGCGGCTTATATCGGAAATTTGATCAATGCTGCTTACCGAATCACGGGGAGAATAGGATAAGATATAATTTTTTGTTGCAGTTGCCCCGCTTTGGCCGTATGCCAGCTGGCACAGCAAAAGCAAACAGATTAAAATGGTGTTGATTATTCCCGGTCTTATTGATTTCATAAGGCTGGTGAGTAAAAATAAGAAATTATCTCAAACCAACACACTTTGTGAGTTGCTACCAAGCCCAGGGGGTGCCGGGCTCTTAACTTATCTTAGCTCTTTAAAAACAAAAGTCTTTAACGCTTCATTATAATTAAATACAACTGATACTCCACCCTGATTTATTAAATTTAGTTGTCTTCTTTTGCCTTCTACCTTAAAAACAATAATATTGACAAAAAATTCACCATCCTTTACTCTCAAAGGAACAATTCTTATTAAGTCTATTTGCTTCCCCTTTTTGACTAAGGATTGAAGTTTTGATGCATTTATAAGTTCAATTTTCTGTCCATTAATCTCTGAAGGTAAACTTTTTGTGGTTAAATCATTTTCTTCAACCAAAAAAGTGATTTGATTTCGTTCAATACAATACTTATTAAATGCCTGAAAATAAATATTTGTAGAGTCATTTGATTCCGTGTTGAAAGCGACTTGCGCATTTAACAAACCAATTGAATATATCATAGCTGTTATATATAATGTTAACTTCATAGTCTCTATTGCTTTTTAATTCCAATTGAAAAAAATTGTCTAAAAGGAAATTTGGCAATAGTGCCACCGCCATTGTATATATACACGGTTTTATTCCCTTGAGCTAAAACATAATGATTTCCTGTAACTCCCATATGATTCTCTTGAGCATTTGGAATATCTCCACGTCCATTTAGGTTTGAAGGCTCATTTTGAAAACTGTGTGTTATTTGCGTTCCACCAATTGTATTAGAACTTACATTTCCTGTAACTACTGTTCCGTCTGGATGTGTATGAAAAGTTCCATTTATTGTACCCCCAATTGCTGGCGTTAAATCATCATTATTTGCAGGTTTAAACACATTAATAGATGCTTCTGGGTCAATTGAGGGGTCTGCTATTGCTCCGGGCTCAGCATGGACAACAAATTCACCACCATCTTTTGTGGTTCCAAAGTAACCACCTTCTTCATGGAAGGATGGGGACCCCGCTCTTTCAACAGCTTTACCCATTTCTTGCCGTATTTGCGCACTTGGTAACTTTGTTGCTGTACTTACAGATTGTACTTGGGTAGTACCACCTGATTTGTGTGTTTTTACAATTTGCTTTTTCTCCTTCCTATCTGTAACTACATAAAGATTACCATCGTCAATACCATCCGTACCTAAAAACCGGCCGGTCTCGTCATAAAAATCACCCGCACCCATTCCTAGTACATCAGTGTAACGAATTGGATTATTCATGGCATAATGATACGGGGACCATGTATAATATGTTTCCGCCAACGGGTCTACACTATGCCACCGTGCAATCTGCGCATCATAAAACCGTGCGCCGTAGTCATGCCAATTGAGCTCGAAGTCATCCTGAAACTCCTTGCCGTTATACAGGTAGCGGTTGTCTTTCAGGGCGCCCAGGGAGTTGCTGGTGCTCAGGCTGGGTATGA
>JAHYJP010000357.1 GCA_019429055.1 Bacteroidales bacterium | reverse complement strand
GAAGCCATGGATTATGCAGCAGGTAATGACATCCCGCTGAATTCTTTGGAAGGGTTTGTGCGCCAGATTGTGGGCTGGCGCGAGTTTATCAGGGCCATGTACATCCTGAAAGGAAGAGAAGAAAGAACCCGCAATTACTGGGGGTTTGACAGAAAAATACCTTCATCTTTTTATACTGCCGAAACCGGCATTGAGCCTTTGGATATTGTAATAAAAAAAGTTCTGCGAACAGGCTATTGTCATCACATAGAACGATTGATGGTTCTGGGAAATTTCATGATGCTGTGCGAATTTGACCCCGATGAAGTGTATCAATGGTTTATGGAAATGTTTATAGATGCTTACGATTGGGTAATGGTACCCAATGTGTATGGTATGAGCCAGTTTGCCGATGGCGGGATCTTCGCCACAAAACCCTACATCAGCGGTAGCAATTACCTGATGAAAATGAGCGATTTCAAAAAAGGGGAGTGGCAGAAGGTTTGGGACGGGTTGTTCTGGCGGTTTATGGATAAGCACCGGGAGTTTTTTAATAAAAATCCACGGATGGGTATGCTTATCAGAACATTTGACAAGATGCCTGCAGAGAAAAGGGAAGAGCATCTTAACCACGCTGAGAGTTTTCTGGAAAACCTGTAATATTACCCGTAAGCTTTGGGGGTTTTACGGTTTTCTGATATTTTAATCATGAATACTTTTCATGTTTGATTTTGTAAGATTTTTGACAAGTATTTGTTTGATGAACTTTGGTTAATGCATGCAGTATTAATAATGTTTAGACTAATATATGTGAAAATAAGACAAAACGGATTTTGGGGAAAAATTAAACAACTAAAAAAAAATTATATTTGTTTAATAAAATGCTTATTATATCATCAAATTACTTAAATTTGTACGTTATTTAATTCATAATGATATATGACAGACCAGAACGGCAGATTATTATCAGATAAAGATCTGTGGATGCTTATAGCTCAAAGTTCGGTGGGCGATTCTTACCGTCCTTTGAACTTACGGGGAGCATCACTGGCCGGTGCAATCCTTGCAGGTGCAGATCTTTCAGGAGCCAATTTTTCCAAAGCAGATCTCCGGGGTGCCAATCTGGAAGGAGCCAATCTTTCAGGAGCATTTCTGGCCAATGCCAATCTTTCAGGCGCCAATCTTTGTGGTGCCACTTTTGAAGGGAGTGTGCTGGCTCGCGCCGATCTGAGCCATGCAAAGCTCGATGAAGCCGACCTTACAGATGCCAACCTTGAAAATGCCGATATGACAAAGGTTTCTGCCGTTGAAAGCGATTTTACACGTGCTGATCTTTCTCTCTGTAATTTACAATATGCCGAATTAACCCGGGCCAATCTATTTAAAGCAAACCTCTCAGGTGCCGATCTTACCGGCGCTGATGTGCTGGAAGCAAATTTTGCACGTACCTATTTTAATGATACTAAAATGGAGGGAGTGCTTAATCTGGAGAGGGCTGTGGGGTATAAGGGGTAAGGTTAAGGTTAAGGTTAAGATTAAGATTAAGATTAAGATTAAGATGGAAAGTTATTTAGTTATTACCCAAACTTCTCAACATTTAAACATATAAACCAAAAAAAGGTTATCATCAAAAACCGGATAACCTTTTTTTGTGGAGGTTATTCA
>JAHYJP010000136.1 GCA_019429055.1 Bacteroidales bacterium | reverse complement strand
CGCCACCAATCTCTCCGCCGGCTGGCGGATCGACGTAGTGGCGCCACCCGCAGCTGCTTTTTATGAAACCCTGCGTACCATGACTTCTTCTCTGCTCGCCCGAAACCTTGTACCGCGAAACGCGTAAAACTCAGCGGGTTTTGTACCCGGCCCTCCTTCGCCAGAGCCTTCGCTAAAGCTACGGCTCTCAAAGAAGGCTTCGGCGGGCAAAGACTGCAAAAAACTCATGCCCCCGTCTACGCTCCGCTTCGTCGGGGCAGGCATACTCTCCTTGCACCGTGATCCGCCAACTGGCGGGTGCCCGGATGCTTCGTCGAGTAACGCTTACTAATTATACCGCCGGGCCGTTAGCTGTAAGGGTTTGTTGCAGAATCAATTATCAAGCATTAAAAATACGTTAGAACAGCGGAACCAATCGTGACCATTCCATTCTTAAACCAGGACTTATTCCCTCACACAAGCAAGAGTTTGACAGCCCGTCCCTGCAATCGTCACTTCGGCTGTCAAACACATGCTTTTTCCCATGGCACAACACAGATTCATTAAATCAAAAGATATTCCTGCTTTCTATCATGACTTTGCCATCCCGCCGTCGTCCAGTCAACTTGAATTAAAAGTCAAATTTATTTTTTCTAACATGACTTGTCCATCGCGCCTTCACTTATCTCAAAAGAAATCTAAGCTATCTTCCCGCTTTTATTAATTCAACTTCTTCTCGCCAATTGCGACACAATTATTAATAACTTGTTTAAAAGTGGACTGGTTTTTGATGTCACAAAATAGCCAATTCCGACATGAAGTTATGGATTGAATCTGAATTTCTTAATTGTTCAGCCGCTGATAAATCAAATCCGGCGGACTGAATTTATGTTTATCGGGGATGCTGTAAAATCTGTTGACACTGATTTTCAGATAACAACACTCAAATCTGCATTTAATGAAAAGAGTATTCCTCTTGCCGGTAATAATAATCTGTACTTTTTCAATTCTTTCCGGCCAGACATTTAGAATCTCCGGACGTATTCTGGAAGATAAAGAAGGAAAACCTGTCTCCGCGGCCACACTCTTACTCAGACCTGACGGGAAACAAACAGTCTCTGATAATCTTGGTAATTATTCATTTACGCTGAGTGCGGGAAGTAAAGAAATCACCACCCGGCACCTGGGGTATAGATCCATAACCCTGAAATTCATTTTAAGATCAGATACGGTTATCAATATTCATCTCCAGGTATCCCCGTTCGAGCTTATGGAGGTTCAGGTAATCGGCGAATTCACAAAAAGTGTTGAGATGACTCCACGGGGTAGCTTTTTAGTGACACCTGCTGCTATACGTGAAACTCCTAAGCTCTTCAGCGAACCGGATCTTCTTAAATCCCTCCAGATGCTGCCCGGAGTTTCCTTCGGAAAAGAAGGGACATCAGATATCTATGTAAGAGGTGGGGGAGCAGGGCAAAACATAATTATAGCCGACGGTTGTTATTTCTTTCTCCCCGGCCACCTGCTTGGAATCGTCTCTCCGCTTGACCTCGATTTCCTTGAAAGCGCCGAGCTTTACAAAGATTATATACCTTCCGATATAGGTGGCGGAGCATCCTCTATTATAAACCTCGATTTCCGAAAGCCCCATTCCGATTCACTCAGGGCTCAACTAAGACTGGGGCTTCTCTCTTCGGGAGTGACCGTCGAAGTTCCCTTTAAAAAAATAAACCTTGACCTTACTGCCGGGCTAAAACGGGGGAATTATTCTCTTTATGCTCCGCTTCTTAAAAGAATTGTCCGGGATGACGTAGGCAGTTTCCTGCCGCCGGATAAATATTCTTTTTATGACTCTTTTGTTAAACTATCTCATGAGTCTCCAAAGGCTGGCAGGATCAGCTATCTATTTTTCGGAAATTACGATTACGGGAAAGATGAAGCCAAAACCACCGGAGAGCATAACGACACTCTTTTCAAATACACCGACGGAATTGTCACCGGGTGGAACAGTATGGTTCATGCTCTGCAGTGGGAACCTCCGGGTAACGGTCACTACAATTGGAAAGTGAACCTTAATTACAACAGGCTTGCAATCGGGCGCAGGATCTATTCCGAATCTGAATCCTTTGTAAATACCACAGGGGAGAAGATAGGTTCTTCAGCAACATTATACTCCTTTTATCCTGCAATAAATAATATCGGATTATCAGCTTCCTTAATCCGTCTCTTCAACAAAACAACTCTTTCTGCGGGAGTATCGGAACGTTTCCGCTCCTTTATTTCAAATAATTACGCAACCCATTCCATCGACCATGTAGAGGGCCGTAATGACCTGGGAGGCAACGATCTGGTGAACGCGACATCGCTTTTCTTCTCCGTAGCGGCTCCTCTGGCAGAGAAATTTCAAGCTGATGCCGGTTTAAGAATTTCAGGAATAATAATAAGGGACGGCAGCTTTTTTGTCGCGGAACCAAGGATAAGATTTTCATACAAGCCCGGCAGCCTCATCTCTCTACACATCAATTATGTACGACTCAGCCAGGATGACCATTCCGTGGAAGGATCGAATGCAGGGCTCAGAACACAGCTATGGCTGCCGCTGTACAAAGATTTCGGACCGGAGATATCGGATATACTCTCTGCGGGATTTCAGGGACAGATCAATAATAATTTTATTTGGAGTCTCGACGGGTATCTCAAGAGGACCTCAGGGATGCTCGATTTCAAGCCGGGAGCCAGCTTTATATTCGATACCTCATTCGTGGATATGGTAGACAGGATCAACCTGCGTGCTTATGGCATCGAGGCCGGTTTGATAAAGAAGACCGGGAAGCTGACAGGAAGCGCGAGCTATACCTGGTCAAGGTCGAAAAGGGAGTGGTATGCCCCGGAAGGTCTGATGTGGATACCTTCCACAGCGGACAGACCACATAACCTTAGTGCAACGCTGAAGTATTATTTAAAAGAAAAGACAAGTTTCGGACTCAATTTCGTTTACCAGTCGGGAGCCCCGGCAACAATCTACATGCACGAAACTTCGTACGGGGAGTTTTTTGAAACGAAGAACAACATAAGGTATTTCGATTACCACAGGTTGGATTTCTCTTTCCGGCAAACTGTCTACAAACGAAGGTTTTCAATAGATATTGATGCAGATGTTTACAATGTATATAACCGAAAAAATACTTTCTACTTTAAAAAAACCTGGGATGAAGCAGAAAAGAGATATTTCTATAAAAATATATCTCTTTTCCCGGTTATGCCTTCACTGACAATAACTATAAGATTTTGGTAAAATGTTGGAAGAACCATCAGATAAATTTCTTAAACCAATTGCACTTAAAACTGCATTGGGATAATGTGGAATGTATAACCGTAAAGGGTGATTCGGCAATAAAAGTTTATCATAGTCTTATATATCTTGAGAAGAAATATTGCAACAAATTTTTTTTCAGATGCAACAAATCAACAATTGTAAACCTAACACACATAAATTATCTGGAAACCAAAACAAGAAAAATCGTCTTGAAAAATAATTTTGAACTTAAAGTTTCTGAGAGTTTCCTGAAATATTTAAGAGATATTTCAAAAGATAATATTTGATAAGATAATAAAATACCAAATACTTAAAATCAAATTTCCCATCACAATGAATATTAACTTAATTAATACCAGTACCACCATCCTTAAAGCTGCTTCAAAAAAAGGGGGATACTATAAAAAGGTATTATATTATTTAATTCCTGTATCATTTTTAATAATAGTATTCCAATGTGAAAGCCCCGAAGTTTTCTACCGGCCCGATCTGCCTGAAAAGCTTTGCAGCATAGGAATAATCGATCTCGATGACACAACATTGCGTCATATCTCTTTTGAAAAGTCATTCCAGTCGGAGTATCCGGTTGAATTAAATGATTCATTAAGAGATTTCTCTTTCTTGATTTCTTCCTCAAATGGTGAATTGTTCAGTTACCATTGCGATTCAACGGTCAAACGTATAAATGACCTTAAAATTCCCGATAATATTACATTCAACCCGGGAGAGAAGTATTATCTGTATGCAAAAGAAAGAGATATGGAAGAGATAACCGCAGAGGTTATTGCACCGGAGCCTCCTGCAGAACCCCGGCTTATCTCAACAACCGTTCAAAATACAACACTTTCCAAACCTGCCGGCTGTTTTGACAAACTTAATGTTCGTACTGTATTAATTAAAACCTCATTTGAAAAGAATGAAGACTTTTATTACGCAATTATATTGAAAGGATGGGGAGGTTCTTTATCAAGTTGTTTTTGGGGATGGCCTGGTTTTACCGATTTCACTGTTGTGCATGGGAATACCCCCGGATTCTTTAGTGCTGTAAAAGGTTTGGTAACATACCATTATTCTTGTGATAACATACAAAGGTCCTGTAAAAAAAATCCGACTTATGCATATTTCATTGAAGGTAAAAATATACCCGGCCCGGAATGCTTATTAACCCTTGCCATTCAATACAACGACGATCTTTCTATGTTTGATTCTTTTAAAGCCATTGGTATTAAGGTTATATCAATCCCCCGTGAATTGTATTTATTTGAAAAAAGGTTATATACTTATGGCAAGATATCAGGAGATCCTTTTGCCGAGCCGATTTACATCAATGGAAATATTAAAGGCGGAAATGGTATTTTTGCCCTATGTCGCAGCAAAGAACTGATAATTACATTTTCTCCCATGATTTTTCAATCCTCGTCAACCAGGTAATTTTATATTAAAAGATCGTTAGATTGTATTTAATCATATAATCACAGAAAAAATTGTGGACTTCATGCGTCAGATTATAAGGTTCATGAAGCATTGAAATGACTTCATGCATTCTCTTATTTTATGCTATTGACAACTCTTTTATGGATTAAGCCAAATGAGCTGATAATAAGATTTCTTTGAGAGCCACGGCTTTAAAAACTGCCAGCCTGTTGATTAATTGAATAGTGCTTTGACTTGTTTACCATAATTGATCTTTTGTACTCAGATAAAAAAAATACCCCTAACAGCTAACACGGACGGTATAATTAATAAGCTCAGCCTCCGCTAAAGCTACGGCTGACACAGTTGTCATGGTTTTTGCTTTCCTGCCTGCCTGCCGCAGGCAGGCAGGTGCTCCTGCACCTATGACAGATTTGTAATAGCTTATACCGCCGGGCTGTTAGGTTTAAGGGATACTGCACCAAGCCAGGATATCCAACGCACAAAAGTAAGAGTTTGGCTAGCGCCAAACACATACTTTTCTTGCTAATTCTACGTTGACTCAGAAAATCTCGCAAACAACCAAATTCCCAGATTTAACATTCTAAAACCCAAGATCAATTTACAGATATGAGGACAAAGGTTTATCTATTTACGCTCATCATACTGTTAATTCCAAAGGTTGTATTATCACAAAATAGTGAAACCAAGGAGAGTACAACTTATAAGAAGAATCAAGTCGGAATTCAGTTTAATCCAATTATTAATGAACGGTTGTTGAGTAGTGGAGGCTTTGGTCTAATTGAGACTGTTTCTTCCTTACGTTATGGGTACAGAATTACCAAAAATTTCACAACAGGTATGGAATTTGTCTGCAAATTTCCTATTCTTACAAATCCGTCATATCGGGAAGAGTCCGAAAAATATAACTACTTTGTTTATAGAATCGGGCTTATTACAAGATATTCCATTTTGTCAGAAAAAAGATTCCAGGTATTCGCGGAAGTTTCTCCCTTCTTCGTGCACGCCTACAAGGAAGTGGTGAATTCTGGTGACCCGGCCCCATATAGGAATGACGAATTCGGATTCTATGCTGCACCCGGTGTAACTTTATACTCGAAAAGCAGAAGAGTCAGCTTCGATCTATACTACGAATTCTCTTTTACCGGTTATAATATGCTTTCCTATAAGGTTAATTACAATTTTTAATGCGTCCCTTTCTTAACGCCCTGGCACTTTTTGCTATACTCACCTCTTTTCAGTCGTGTCAAAAAGTTATTGAAATAGACCTTCCGCCGGCTGATTCAAAAGTTGTTGTCAATAGCTTTTTTACAGATGGCAATCCGATAAAAGTTCACCTGTCGAAGAGCATTGGAATACTCGATAATATAATCCCTGAATTTAACAACGCAACTATCATTTTATCAATTAATAATGTAAAAACCGACACTCTTTATCCGGATAACGGATATTATTATTCACACGTTCTGGCTGAGAGAGGGAAGAACTACTCTCTGATTGTTCACGTTCCTGATATGGATTCTGTTTCCTGTGAGGATATCATCCCTGAGAAAACGATTCTTCAAAACTGTATTTGCACTGATTCAGTATTAATTGACGAGGATGGGTTTATTATTAATGAACTAAAGCTTGATTTCGAGGATTCTTCCGGACCATCCTTTTATGAAGTACAATTGTCCGCAAAATATGTCATCGATAATAATTATACATCAATTTGGTTTATGAAAAATTCTGACCCCATAATTACCTCAACCGGGCTACTTGATTATAATCCGAAAACCCTGATTTTCACCGATAAAATGTTTGATGGAAAACACTGCTCAGTAAAAATATATTTTGCCACACAGGCATACGCCGATTATAATCTTAAGATCACATTCAGATCAGTTTCTGAATCTTACTACAAATACAAGGAAAGACAGTATGCATATTTGTTCAGCCTGGAAAATGACATTTTCAGTGGGATGAGTGATCCAATCAACCTTTATTCAAATATTAAAGGTGGTTATGGGATTTTTGCCGGTTATTCATCAGATGAAAAAATTATTACCATTTCAGGCAAATGATAAAGAGGTTCATCATATTTCTGTCTCTTTTTACAGTGTTTACTCTCGGGTATTCTCAGAAGATCACCATTAGTGGTTATGTCACGGATGCAGCCTCAGGAGAAATAATTGCCGGTGCAACTATAACAACTGCTGACTATTTTAATTATGCAATCTCAAATAGTTATGGTTATTATATCCTGACCCTGAATCGATCAGAAGATTCCGTTATAATTCAAGCCTCTTTTGTTGGCTTTTCTCCCTCATCCTTTTCCATAATACCTTATCAGAACCTGAAGGTGGATTTTGCATTGATAAACAGCAATATTCTGGATGAAGTGATTGTAAGCGCGGAAAGAAAAACTACTTATGAAAAACGGAAGGAAATGAGTGTTGTAACTGTGCCAATTTCAAAAGTTGCTGCTATGCCGTCTCTTGGAGGAGAATCTGACGTCTTAAAATCCCTGCAACTAATGCCAGGTATCCAATCGGGTAATGAAGCATCAAGCGGATTATATGTCCGCGGTGGAAGTCCTGATCAAAACCTGATGGTCATCGACGATGTCCCGGTTTATTATGTCAATCATTTGGGTGGATTTGTCTCTACCTTTAATTCTGATGCAATAAACAGCATGAAGCTTGTAAAAGGTGGTTTCCCTGCTCATTATGGGAGCAGGTTATCCTCGGTTGTGGATATTAAAATGAAAGAGGGAAATATGAAAGAGTTCCATGGGAATGCGATGATCGGAATGCTTGCCTCAAAGATTATGATTGAAGGTCCAGTCAAAAAAGATACTACTTCTTATATGATTTCGTTACGGCGATTCATGTATGATCTTATAACAAGACCATTAACAAGAGCAACTTCATTTAATGGCACATCGATCGGATATAATTTTTATGATCTGAATGCGAAAATTAACCATATTATCTCGCCAAAGGACAGGCTCTATCTGAGTTTCTATTCAGGCGGAGATAAGATATTATCAAGGCAAAAAACTCAAACGGACTTAAACAAGATGATCCTTGAATGGGGAAATATTCTTGGTTCTATCCGGTGGAATCATCTTTATGGAGACAAACTTTTTTCCAATCTTACCTTATATTCAACCAGGTATCGTCTTGCAAATGATTTCTCGAACACATTTACCCGCAACAACATTAAGGAAAAGACATCTGCGAGTTACTGGTCGGGTATTGTTGACTTGTCATTAAAGGCTGATTTCGATTATTATGTTAATCAGAATTACAAAATTAAATTTGGTGGCACTTCAATTTTCCATCATTTTAATCCTAGCACTACGACATATCATTCTGTAGAAAACAGTGCAGCCGTTGATACCAGTTTTGGCAGTAAAAAGCAAAACGGCTTTGAGAATGCAGTATATCTGGAAAATGAAATTTCAATCAGCTCAAGGTTATATACGAATTTCGGTTTCAGGGTCACTAATTATCAGATACCAAACAGGAATTATTTCTCATTTGAACCACGATTCCTCACAACTTTCATGATTACTGAAAACACTCTCCTGAAAACTTCATACTCTTCAATGAATCAATATATCCACTTACTTACAGGATCCAGTCCGAATATGCAGAATGATATCTGGGTTCCTGTAACCGATGTTGTTGCACCTTCCTTGTCGAAGCAGTATGCCATCGGATTGGAAAAAACTTTTAGAAACGGGATGTATGAGATAAGTTTGGAGGGTTATTATAAAACAATGAATAACCTTATTACATACAAAGATGGTGTAGCTACTCTCTCATCTGCCTCCGACTGGCAGACACAAGTTGAGACTAATGGTAAGGGAAAGTCTTATGGTTTGGAATTTCTTCTTCAAAAAACAAAAGGTTCGGCAACAGGCTGGATAGCATATACATACTCTAAAACAACCCACCAGTTTGAGAATAAAAATAATGGGAAACCATATCCTTTCAAGTACGACAGGACACACGATATTAGCATTGTATATCTGCAGAAGATTAAGAGAAATATTCAGTTTTCTGCAACATGGGTTTATGGAACCGGCAATCCATTTACCCTTGCAGTTGGAAAATATAAAATGATGCCTGAAGTAATCAATGAATTAATTGATGAAAACAACTATTTAATTTATGGACAGGTATATAATGATTTGAACTCATACAGGATGCGGGCTTACCACAAACTTGATATCGGAATCAATTTTAATAAAACTGTAAAACGAGGTGAAAGAACCTGGAGTATTAATGTTTACAACCTTTATAACCGTCAGAATTCATATTACTATTTTCTTGATACAACTTATCAATTTGACCAGCAAGGAAGGATAATACCAGAAGCAACCAAAACAGTATTAAAACAGCAAAGCTATTTCCCGATTATTCCTTCATTTAGTTATAGCCTAAAGTTTTGATGGCCCGACACCTCTGGCAGGCACATCCCGCAAATCAAATCAATCGAATTGAATTAATAACTTATGATTGCGTGAAGAGCCTGCCAGCACAACCCGCCTTCGCTGCGCTTCGTCAGGCAAAGCGCGCATCTACCCGCAATAAAAATCTTACACCTTGACTATCTTCCGGCTCCGATATAGTTTGTAACGCGATCCGCCGGCTGGCGGACCAGTGCCCGCAATAAAGCTCTGTGTACCTTGACTTGTTATCTGCTACCTATCAAACTTGTACCCCCGACTTCTCCGCCAGCTGGCGGATTCGCCGGGGCGCGGCGCGACACGCCTAATACTCAACCAATTTTGTACCTGGCCTCCTTCGCTACCGACTACGCCAAGGCTTCGTCGGTCAAAGAAAGCTATGGAGGCTAAAAGATGGCAAAAACTGCGCCATACCCTTATTACCCACCGAAGCTTCAGCGAAGGTGGGCCTTGCACCGTGATCCGCCAGCTGGCGGGTGCCCGGATGCTGCGCCGGGTAACGCTTACTAATTATACCGCCGGGCCGTTATGGGCAAGCCATTGACGACATGACAATTAAGCACAAAACGATAAAAAATACTCCTGCACCCTTGACAGCTTAACCATGACAAGAAAATTCTGTGCTTTCTATCGGGACTTGCCCACGCGCAAAAAATTTTAAAATCCAATCTACACAGATTTTCACGTCAATAATTGACCGTATCAATCTTTTTTTTATTCTTCAACTTTCAATTGCTAATAGCTGATATACAATAACATATGTAAAGATAATTACTTCAATGGAATTTTATAATACGGCATATTATATTATTTACTAAGTTATTCATATTTTACAATCATTTCATTTTATTTCTCAAAGACTTTTTAAACAACTTTATTTCAAATTGTTAATAAATACATTGAGTTCGGCCATTGTTATTTATTGATAATGAAATATCTTTATCACAGTAATAATAGACCGTATTATGGATCTGAAATTATTCTTCGAGATGCCCAAATCGGTGGCTCACAAACAGTACGAAGCACTCCGCATGTACTACATCGACGGGGCCCCGGCCCACCAGGTTGCTCAACGTTATGGCTACACTTACCGGGCTTTCACTTCGCTGGTTACTAACTTTCGCCGTAGGATTATTATGAATCCGCGAGATAGTATCTTTTTTATCGAGAACTCCCCGGGGCGGAAAGTCTCCGCGGAGACAAACGATGCTAAATCCGTGATCATCGGCATGCGTAAGAAGTATTACTCTGTTCCGGAAATTAAGGTCACCCTGGATGGCCTGGGACATAGTCTTTCTGAAAAGAACATTTACAACATTCTATCTTCCGAAGGGTTCTCCCGTTTGCCAAGACGTTCTAAACTGGCAAAGCAGCAGTTGGACAAAGTGCAGGTGGAAGCTGAAAAATCGATCCGTTTAAGTTATATCTCTGAAACCTTTAAGAGTTCAAATGCCGGCATTTTGATGTTCCTGGCTTTTATCAGACGTTACGGAGTTGACAGGATAATTGCCCGTTCTGATTACCCCGGGACATCAGTTATTGACAAGTCTTCCTCGATTTTGTGTTTCCTTGCCCTGAAGCTTGCCAACCGCCGGCGGTACTCCTCTGATGATACCTGGTGCATGGACCGGGGGATGGGTTTGTTTGCCGGATTGAATGTACTTCCGAAAACCGCCTGGTATACTTCATATTCTGACCGCGTGACACCGCAGATGAACCGCAGCTTCCTTAAAAAGCTTCATCAGTTGTGGATTCGCCACGGGTTACTTAATGATACTGCCAACCTTGATTTCACGACAATACCCTACCGGGGCGACGACAGCCACTTGGAAAACAACTGGTCAGGCAAGCGGGGGAAAGCCCTTGCCAGCATGCTGGCCGTTCTTGCACATGACCCCGATAGCGGTCTGATCGATTATGGAAGCGCGGATGTCATGCAGAAGGATGAAAGTGCCGTGGTACTTGAATTCCTGGATTTTTACCGCGAAGGAGACAAAAATAAAGAGAATAAACTCAGGTATATTGTTTTTGACAGCCGGTTCACCAACTATGAAAACCTTAGAAAGCTTGATGATGGACAGGTTA
>JAHYJP010000135.1 GCA_019429055.1 Bacteroidales bacterium | reverse complement strand
CGCATTGTATTTGTTTTTTTGTTAATTACTAGTTTTAGATGTACATGTTGTGGTTCAAAGTTCAAGGTTCAAGGTTCAAAGTTACGCGTTTGGCGTTTCGTGTTGTGGGTTCCGTGTTTCGTGTTCCGTGTTTTGGGTTCCAGTACTCCACTACTCCATTACTCCATTACTCCAATATTCCATCAATCCAGGGATTAAGCAGTGTCAATCCCCCTAACCCCCTTTTCAAAGGGGCACTTTGCCATTAGCAAACTTTTTCACTACACTGCATCACAGCAAAAACTCCTTCCTGTCGCTTGTTTCAAAAAAGTGTTTTTCCCCTTTCACACCAATGGTTACAGGATTTGCCCATCCCTTGTCGAACTCAATGGTTAATTTTTCATGATTCATATCCACTTTAATCCAATGGCTACGGTACCGGAGGTTGAAACGGATAGTTTTAATATCATCAGGAAGACGGGGGTTGAACCATAACACATCGTCTCTCATTTCGAGGCCTGAATAACAACGCTGCATAATATCCATCGTGCCTGCCATAGCGCCCAGGTGTATGCCTTCGTGGGTGGTGCCGCCCTGCACGTCTTCAAAATCACTCATCAATGCCACTTTAAAGCTTTTCCACGACTCTTCGCGATGTGAACGCGCATAAACCCAGGAATGAATTACCTGGCTCAATGTTGAACCGTGCGCGGTTCTTTTCTGATAATATTCAATATTCTTCGGAATGGTTTCGGTATCAAATTTATATCCGAGCCTCTTGAACATTCGCTTTAACTCTTCGGCGGAGAAAAGATAGAAAAGCATAAGCAAATCAGCTTGTTTACTGGCTTTATAATAATTGCAGGAATCGCCCTCACTTTCAAGGATACGATCGAGGCGTATTGCTTTCCCGTATTTTTCGTGGTAGTAATCCCAATCAAGTTCTTTTAGTTTTTCATAACCCTCAAACTGCATGATGATATCATCGTCGTGGAAAGGAATATACATTTTCTCTGTGATGTCTTTCCACCTTTCCATGTCTTTTTTTGTGAAGCCCAATTTATCTTCCAGGTTCTTGCAACAGGCGTAATCAAAAATATTCAGTAAATCAAGGGCATGTTGTAAAACCCAAACGGCCATTACATTGGTGTAAGCGTTGTTGTTCAGGCCTGGCTCTTCAGTATCGGGATAGTGGGTATGATATTCATCAGGCCCCATTACTTTATGGATCTCAAAGCGATTGCGCTCAGGGTTAAAATGTGTGATATCTGACCAGAATAATGCCGAAGCCATAATGATTTCAGCGCCATGAGAAAGCATGAAGTCCATATCGCCTGTGCTCTGGTAATAATGCCATACATTGTAAGGAATGGCAGCATTGACATGATACTGCAGATGGGAAACATCAGGCAGCCAGCGCCCCGACTTTGGGTTCAGGTGAATCTTTTGTGTTTCTTCACGGCCATTGCTACTACTTTGCCAGGGAAACAAAGCCCCACGAAATCCTTCTTGCTTTGCGGCATGGATGGCTTCGGGTAAGCGGCGATAGCGATACATGAGCAGCGAGCGGGTTAGCTGCGGCATATGCAGGTTGATAAACGGAAGAATGTAGAGTTCGTCCCAGAAAATATGTCCACGGTAAGCCTCACCATGCCAGCCCCGGGCAGGCACACCAATATCATAATCAATACTGTTATACGAAACCGATTGATACAGATGGAAAATATGCAGACGTATAACAAGCTGGTCTCTTTTACCGTTCGATCCAAACTCTATGTCATTAAAATCCCAGATCTGTTGCCAGGCAATTTTTTGCTGTTCTTCCAGCTCCGAAAATTCACCCACACGTTCAATATTGGTTCTGGCCTCGGTAAGCGGGTCGCTGATAGCAAAATCGCGGGAAGTATAAAATGCTGCCAGTTTTTCAACAGTTACAGGCGTTCCCTCAGCGCATTCAAAGCTGAAATCCCCCGCCAGGAATCCTTCTTCCTGGCAAAGTTTAGGTGTAACCTCCTGTGATTTTCCTTTGACAAAAATATTTGTCCTGATAGCCTGAGCCATGCGTATCTGCGATTGCTTGGTCTGGCTCAGCATATAATGGCTGCTTTTGTTAAAGCTTCCTTTTTCCAGCACTTGTATGTGGTTCTGATTCAATTGCCGGTATCTTGCTACATTGTTATTGATGATGTTGCCATCAATTCCGGAACGCACAGTTATCTGACCCGACCAGTTCTGGGGGGTTAAAATCCACTGGATTCCAGCCAAATGATAATTGTCCATACTTACCAGCCTGCGGCTCTTCAGGGATGTAACCCAGCCTTCTTTATCGCGGAATTTCATTGAACGCTCCAATATGCCATGCTTTAAGTGCAGCCGGGTTTCGTATTCCAGGATTTCCATTTCTTCAATGCTGAACCATTTACCTTCGCCGATTTTAAAGGTGAGGTAAAGCCAGTTGGGCCAGTTAACAAGGTCTTCATTTTCGATTACCTTTCCTTCAATTTCAGATTTCAAGCGGTTGTAGCCTCCGGCAAGATAGGTTCCCGGATAATTGAATTCATTATCTTTCTCCATTTCGAGGGCACCCCTGGTTACAAAATAACCATTACCGAGTGCACATAATGCTTCATGCAGAGGGTGTTCTTTTTTGTCAAAATCTTTGTATTGTACAATCCAGTTATTATTCATAACCAATATATTATAGTGAAGATTTACGAGTTATTCGTTACTGTAAATTCCGATGAGTTTTTGAAATAACTCCTTTACCTGGAAAACATTCTTCAGGGCATAAGTTGCAGCGGTCTGCTTTCCATGCCCGCCCACAAGAATTCCGATTCCTTTATCCTGAAGTGTTTTAAATGCATCTTCATCAGTAATGTCATCACCGATGAAAACGGGGATGATATCGTTACGATCGGATAGTTTTAAGGTTTTCAGTATCCATTCAACAGCTTTGCCTTTATGCCAGTCAAGATCAGGTTTGATCTCAAGGATCTTTTTTCCTGCACCGGTTTTAAAACCTTTATGCCTGCTGATCATTTTATTTACAATTTCATAAACAACAGCTTCATCTTCAGGACGGGCATTGCGATAATGAACCCCAATGGCATAGCGCTTGCGGTCGAGCTGTGTGCCTTTGGTTTTTTCATTCAGCTCTTTTTTAAGTTCTTTCTCAATCTCATCCAGTTTTGGTATAACTTTTTTTGAATCTTCATGCTCCATAAAAAGCCCGTTTGGTCCGCTGATGATATACCCATGGCTGCCGGCATACACAAGTTCATCAAGCCCAACCAGGTTTTCAACATCTTCTTTATCGCGCCCGGTTACTACTGCCACTGTGAATAAACGGGCCAGTAGTTGCAAGGTTTCCTTCATTTCATCCGAAATGATGGCGTCTTCGGGCCGTAGAACTATTGGCGACAGGGTTCCGTCGTAATCGAGGAAAATTGCAGGTTTCTTTTGGGTCAGAATATCGAAGACTTCATCATTGTCCGGAAAAATAGGATCGCCCTGCCGGGAGAAATACTCTTCCTGAATGCCCTCGTCCATGAGGTCAAGTTCATCAAAGGTATCAATGGTAATATCAGCGCCGTTATCAAGCAAGGCTTGCTTGATATTAAAACGGTTAACACCAACAACGAGTCCAAAATATCCTTTTTGGCCGGCCTGTACCCCCGAAATGGCATCTTCAAAAACCACCGAGTTTTCGGGCCTGACACCCAGCCGCCGGGCAGCTTCTGTGAAAATATCCGGGTCGGGTTTGCCTTTCAGGCCAATTTCTGCTGAAACCAACCCGTCAACGCGTGTATCGAACAAATCAGCGATTCCGGCAACCTCTATGATCTTTTTACAATTCTTACTCGAAGAAACTATGGCAGTTTTGATTCCCTGCTTTTTCCAATCCCGGAGTTTCGCAATGGCATCCTGATAAGTTTCAACACCTTCTCTTTCAACAATCTCATTGAACATTATATTTTTCAGGTTCCCTACCGCGCAAATAGTTTCAATTCCAGGTTCGTCATCAGGATTGCCGAGTGGAAGTTTGATGCTGCGGGATTCAAGAAAACTCCCAACACCATCGTAACGCGGCTTGCCGTCAATATACTGCTGATAATCATCTTCCGTCATTGACTCCTGCCTGCCGGATTCGGGTTCGCGCCGAATAAAAAAAATATCAAACGATTCTTTCCAGGCTTTTTTGTGGGTTTTGCGGGTTTGGGTAATCACCCCGTCAAGGTCGAAAATCAGCGCTTCAATTTGGGGTTTACCCGGTTTCTTGTGATCGGATATATTACCTTCTCTGTATGTATTCATAAATAATATTTTTAAAAATCACACCATCAACACATTACACATGTTTTTTTATGATAAATGCAAATTTAATAAATTTTAGGGGAACCATCAAGCCGCAGTGACTTGAAGCAGCAAAATACCAGTATGGTTTATAGGCTAATTTTAATTTGTCACTTTAGCTTCGGGTTCCAAACTATCTTCCGTAGTTACGGGATCGCTTTTTTGTGAAGCAGGGCTTCGACAAGCTCAGCCGCCGGATGCAGTGATACTATTTTTGTTGTTTGTTGTTTTGGTGTAACCAACAGAACATCAAAGGTGCAACGCACCGTCATATTATTATATGGTCATCGTGAGCTGAAGAATAATCTAAACAATAAAGTGAAATATCGCGGTGCGCTGCACCTACTTAAAAATCCTCAATTGCTATTACTACAAATATTACGATGCTCTGCATCTCTGTGAAAGGCCATGAGAATAATTTTACAGCTTTTGTATAAGCTCAATTGGTTATCCAAAGCAAGAAGCAATTTAGTACACCTTAAATCCGCAAATAGTTATTCACAAAAACCGCTAAAACGTTGTGCAAAAATATTTTACACAACGTTTAGCGATTGAAAAATTTCACTTATTTTAGTGGTGTAAAACAAACTAAATAAAATTTTTCAGCGTGAAAATACAAAAATCTTCAACATCAATCAGTCCTTTTGCAGGAATTTCTTTTGCCAATGCTATTTTTAATAATTGCGGACTTTCTCAACTCATTGATAGCGAGATTGGAAACAGGGTTTCAACGGTAGGATATTCCTATAGTGACATTATCAGAAATTATGCAAACATCATTTTTAGTGGCGGCAACTGTGCCGAGGACATTCAAACCCATCTGGGTAAATACCTAAAGGCGATTCCGGGCAATAATGTTCCAAGTGCCGATACAATGCTTCGGGGAATAAAACAACTGGCCGCCGAAAACCAGGTTTTTACATCACAACAAGACAAGCAATACACCTTCAACATAAACACGAGGCTTAACCGTTTAAACATCAAATCCTTACTATTGACCAATCAACTACAGCCCGGTAATGAATATGATTTTGATTACGACAACCAGGTTATTGCTACCTGTAAATACGATGCAAAAAACACCTATAAGCAAACAAAGGGATATTTTCCTGGCGTGGCCTCCATTGACGATAAAATTGTTTATGTTGAAAACCGGGATGGGAATGCCAATGTAAAATTTGAACAAGCTGCAACCCTTAGCAGGGCTTATGGCCTTTTGCAAGAACAAGGCATTAGTATCAACCGCTCCAGAATGGATGCCGGCTCCTATTCAAAGGATATTATCAAGGTTGTAGCACAAAACAGCAAGTTGTTCTATATCAGGGCAAATAAATGTGCCGAACTGTTTGAACAGATATTACAGATTGAAACTTGGCAAACCGTAGAAATCAATTACAAACTCTACCAGGTGGCGTCCATAGAATTTACACGGTTTTTTGCCGGTGAAAATTATCGTTTGGTGATCATGCGTGAAAAAAGCGATGATAGCCAATTGGATTTGTTTACCCGTGATAATTTTGTCTACCGGACAATTTTAACCAACGATTGGGAAAGCGATGAAAAACAAGTGATTGAGTATTACAATCAAAGGGGCAAAAGTGAAAAATTGTTTGATGTGATGAACAACGATTTTTGCTGGAAACATCTGCCATGTTCGTTTATTAACGAAAACACATCGTTTTTGATCATCACCGCTTTGATAAAAAATTTCTACAACTATCTTGTCGCAAAAATATCAGAAGTATTCAGCGAAATAAAACCCACCACCAGGCTCAAACGTTTCATTTTCAGATTTATATCTGTATCAGGAAAATGGATTTACACCGCAAGGCAATGGGTTTTGAAACTTTATTCCGACAGACCTTACGAACAACTGCAAGTCTAATCTCTCTTGGATTTTGAGGCTTCACTTTCAGCACGAAGGGAGAAATATGTCCGGGAGTAAGGTGGTGGTAGAATCCGTATAGTTAACAATATCAATATATTACAAATAAATGTCATTTGTTTGCCATTAAGTAACTCAATCATCGTATCAGAATACCTGGGAACTTTTTTCACCACATGAAAATATTTCTGGACTTTGAGGAAAAATGATCAAGACACTAACCTATAAGTGCCATTTTTTTACCCAATTTCTGAAAAACCCGCACCCAAAACCCTATTTTTTCAAGCTGGATTTTGATTTGCGGATTTAAGGATAAAATGAAATAACTATTTGATTTCTTTTCCTATTAAATCAAATTGCCTGATCTTTCATCCTGTCAATCATCGGAATTTTCTACAAAATAACATTCAAGGTTTCTCAGGAGTACGGCTTAAAATCATTACATTTGTTTTTGCAAAATAACATGATGCCTTTGATCGTGATTTTTGCCACGGAGTAGCCAAACATTAATCAGCCCGGACATGACACATATACACCTGTATTCCTCCAAGGCGTTTATGTTTTTTCTAACCTTTTTGCTGGCCTTGCCGGCATTTACGCAAAATTTTACCGACAGCAACCTGCCCATCGTAATCATCAATACCGATATTGACCCGAACACAGGGCAACCCATTGTGATTCCTGATGAACCAAAAGTGCTGGCTACCATGAAAATCATTTTCAGACCCGATGGTTCGCGCAATTATGTAACCGACCAGGACAATCCTGATTTTCTCGATTATAATGGCCGGATTGGCATAGAAATAAGAGGTTCCACATCACAGATACCTCCTAAAAAACCTTATGGACTTACCACCTTAAAGGATGACAATGTTACCAACAACAACGTTCCTTTATTAGGTATGCCAAAAGAAAATGACTGGATTTTAAATTCGTTTGCCTATGATCCTTCACTTCTCCGCGACCATTTGTCCTATCAACTTTCCAATGATATTGGTGCCTATGCCACAAGAACTGTTTACTGCGAAGTGATGGTAAATGGCGACTACAAGGGTCTTTATATCCTGAGTGAAAAAATCAAGATTGATTCCGACCGCCTGAATCTGGTAAAGCTCACCCCTGGTGATAACAGTATGCCCATGATCACCGGAGGTTACGTCACCAAGGCCGACAAAACCACCGGAGGCGATCCGGTGGCCTGGTCCATGCCTTCGTATTCGGGTCCGGGTGTTTGGGTGGATTATATTCATGACAACCCCAAGCCTGAAAACATAATCATCCCGCAGCATAATTATATACACCAGGTTTTTCTCGGTTTGCAATCTGCTGCAACAGCCCATAATGCTTCACTTGTGAATGGCTATCCTTCGATGATTGATATTCCATCGTTTATTGATTTTATGCTCATCAATGAATTGGCCTCAAATGTTGATGCTTATCAGTACAGCACCTTCTTCCATAAAGACCGGGGCGGGAAACTGCGTGCCGGGCCTGTTTGGGATCACAATCTCACTTATGGCAACGATCTTTTCTTCTGGGGGTTCAACCGCAGCCATACCGATGTATGGCAATTCAATTACGATTACAACCGGGGTTCGAAATTCTGGAAAGATCTTTTTGACCATCCGGATTTCAAATGCTACCTTGCCAAAAGATGGAATGCGTATAATGCACCGGGAGAGGCCCTCAATTACAACACAATCAATACACTGATTGATGTTATAGTGGATACAATTTCTGAAGCAAGCATCAGGGAAAATCAACGCTGGGGAACCATTGGCAATCATGCGGAGCATATTGACAATATGAAAACATGGATTCAAGCACGCATCAATTGGCTCAATGCAAATCTGAGCAACTATCAGGCATGCGCCGATCCAGAGGTTCCCAACCTTGTGATCTCAAAGATTCATTATCACCCTAAGGATGAAGAGGGATTTTCAGAAAATGATCTGGAGTTCATCCAAATAACCAACAACAGCAACCAAACTGTTGATCTTACAGGAATTTACCTGCGTGAACCGGGAATAAGCTTTCAGTTTTCGCCTGCTGTTTTTGCCATTCCAGGCCAAAAGATTTTCATTGCCAGCAATGCGGAAGTTTTTGAACAGTTTTATGGCTTTGCGCCTTTCGGGCAATATATCCGCTACCTTTCAAATAAATCTCATAAATTGTTGTTGTCTGACGCCTGGGGAAATACCATTGATGAAGTAACCTACAAAGATGATGTGCCCTGGCCTCCGGAGGCCGATGGGGATGGACCTTATTTGAAGCTCATTAGTCTCGAATTGGATAACAACCTGCCTGAAAGCTGGATTGCTTCAACTGACCAGTTGGTTCAGATGATCTCAATAAACAGAATAACTGATTACAATGTTTTTCCCAATCCCGCCACCAGCAGCATTTCCCTGAAAGGCACTTTGGAAATTGCTTCGGTTGAAATATATGATTTAATGGGGCGGACAGTGAAGAAGGTATCACAAATAAATGCAAAATATTTTGTTTTAGATACAGAATTACTTGCAGCCAACACCTATTTTCTGAAAACGGTTTTTGCCAATGGTACATTCAGTATGAAAAAAATCGTTGTACTTTAATTCTCGGAACAGCTATCCTCTATCTCTATATTCGTGTCTTACATTACTGCCCCGAATTCTAGAGTAAATAAACATAAGCGATATTTTAACTGTTTAACCTGGGTTGGCCCACAATTGTTATTATGCCATAACATGAACAGGATCAGCATGCAATCCGGGTTTCAACTCAACCTGTCAACAGTTTAATATCTAAAATCAAGGTTATGAAAACAATCGTTTTAATCATTGCATTGGTTCTTTCATTTATACAAAACACTTTCGCTCAGAAACCAGTTACCCCACTTCCACCAAACAGCATTTATGAAGAACTTCTCGGATCAGGTTTTATCCTGAGTTTTAATTACCAGCGACATTTCTTTTTGCAAGCCGATCGTCATTTATCTGTAAGGGCTGGCATAGGACCGGGTTTTAATAAAGAAGATGCTTTTTTGCCAATTGGGGTTACATATAACATTGGTAGTCTAAAACACTTTTTTGAGACAGGTTTAGGATATACACACAGGCCTGATCCTGATGAACAACGATGGGTAAATGTGAAATTAGGATATAAATATCAGCATCATTATAGTGGATTTCTTTTCAAAGCACAGTTAACCCCAATGTTCTTTGTGAATGATTTTGATGACCGAAAATGGCCCGTTTGGCCATGGGGAGGTATTGCACTGGGATGGTCTTTTTGAATCAGAAAGTTTTTTCGAGGCATCTCAGCATACAACCCATTACAATCAGATTAATGGGTTACTTTCTTATTTTATTAAGTAGTATCCGGTAAAGAAATGAAATATTACAATTTGACGATGAGAATCCTCTCCGCCGCGACGGAGAGGATTCTCCTTGAAGTTTACCGGACACTACTGTTATTTTATTAAAAGACCTATTCCCGATAATTATTTAGCAGCGTTTTAACAAAACCCGCCATGTAAACCGGAAGCGAAACCAGATCATAAGTCAGTTCTCTGATTTGCCCCTGGATATTGATATTCGCTTTCAGGTTCCGGCCTACAGAAGGTAAATCCAGGTTAAACCTAATTCCGGTTTTTTGTTTTTTTTCCACAAGATAAACCTGTAGCGATTTCAGTGTGCCCGATTTTCCGGCTTTTACCTCAACCGGGTATATTTTATTTCCAATTTGCTGTACGAAGTCAACTTCCGCATTGGCGCTCTTTTTTTCACGCATCCAATAATATAGACCGGCATCTTCATAGAAATCGTAACTTGCAATAAGTTTCTGTCCTACAAACTTTTCAGCCAGCATTCCTTCAAAGTCAGTTATCAATTCGCGGATATCGGAAAGCTTGATGCGAGCCATATTGCAAACAAGTCCAATGTCAAGAAACAAGGGTTTATAAATATCCTGGTTCAAAAACTGCGTAATAGGCACTTTTGAGGAAGATGTGTGGCGAACCAGGTGAATTAATCTGCTCAATTCGAGTTTTAATAATGCCTCTTTCAGATAATTGGAATGCTCAGACTTATTAATATTCACATATCTCACCTTTTTCCCAATATTTTGCGCAGCATACTCCATGCAGTCGTTGAGTAAGCTTTGTTGTTTCTTAGTGCCATATTTAGAAAAATCGTATTTAAAAGAAGTGATAATGGCGTTATGAACTTTTTCTACCTCCATCAGATTACCAGTTTCTATGTATGTTTTAACGGCCTCTGGCATACCTCCTATGAAGAAATAGAGTCGTAACCAGTTAATAATCTGAGAATGCAAGGCCTCACCAAATTGCTGATTCACCCTACAGGCCGAAAGATAATCAACAAGTCCGGTTTTGCCATTTGCCAGTAAAAACTCCACGAAATTCATAGGATAAAGATAGGCAAACTCAACCCTGCCAACAGGCATTGAGTAGTTCATTTCGTTCAGGGTATGATCCAGGAGTGAACCGGCTGCTATTACATGCAATCCAGGCATTTCTTCATAAAAATACCGGAGCGCAATCAAAGCCTCCGGAAGCAATTGAACTTCGTCAATAAAAAGTAATGTTTTACCTTCAACAACTGGAGTGTCGAAAAGCGCAGACAGTTCATTAACAATTAATTGCGGATCAACAAGTTGAAAAACTGAATGAAGATTAGGGGTTTTCTCCGGATTCACTTTCAGGTAGTAATCAAATGAGTTGCTGCCAAGCTGATCAACCAACCATGTTTTGCCAACCTGGCGTGCTCCCCTTATAATCAGCGGCTTCCTGTTCGGACTTGTTATCCATTGATCCAGGTATGATTGAAATAGACGCTTCTGATATTTTTCAGCAAAAGTAACAAATATCCAAAAGACAATGGTATTTCGGATAAAAATATCCAAAACACAATAGTATTTTAGATAATCTCATGATTTAACAAGGTGCCCAACACACCATTCTTCAATCCACCACTCCAGGACCAACTAACAATTTCATTCGGACAGAGCGGTTATATTACAGTCGCTATTTAACCCGTCTGCGGCGAAGCACGGCCCACAAGCCCGTATTTTCGGCGGACAGGCACAGCATCACAACCTAATACCTATACCCCCCAACCTCATCTTCAGGCTCAACACCAAGTGCCAGCACAATCCGGTTCACAAAATTGAAATAAGAT
>JAHYJP010000134.1 GCA_019429055.1 Bacteroidales bacterium | reverse complement strand
GTTTTTTTTCGAAAATCTTTAAAAAGATTTAACGAATGATCTGTTTCAGAAAATTAAATACTATGCTGAAATTGAATTTGAATAGTTTAAAACGGCATATACTCATCTGATGCCTTCATACTTTGGAAATAGAATTAAATTTGCACAGAGAAACCTAAGTTCTTAGCTATGGCAAATATTTATTTGGGAAATATCACTATAAACCTATCCGGAAAGTCACTTCCCGGAGAAGCGAATAATTTGAAATTTTCTGATTTTAAAAAATGTGATATCCAGTCATTTTTAAAGGAAGCTGAAAAGGGAGAAAAACCCAAAACAATTACGATAACTGATGCAGATCAGAAAACCATTTTAGAATATTTCACTGAAAAACTGATATTAATTGAAGCGGGAGGCGGACTTGTGCAAAATCCTGCAGGCGAAATCCTTTTTATTTTCAGACGAGGTAAATGGGACCTTCCCAAAGGCAAACCGGAAAAAGAAGAAAGTATCGAAGAAACTGCCATCCGTGAAGTTGAAGAGGAGACCGGCGTTTCAGGACTTAAAATCATCTCTCACCTGCCATCCACATGGCACATTTATGGTCTGAACAACCAAAAATATGCATTAAAAAGAAGCATTTGGTTTCAGATGACAGCAACGCACTGGAAAAAGATCCGTATTCAGACCGAAGAAGGGATTACTGATGCGCGATGGATAAAAATTCCGGTACCGGATCAAATTCTTGACAATGCTTTTTTATCCATAAAGGAATTAATAAACTACTTTCAAAATCATCGCTGAGTACCCGGAGAAAGTCTCTGAATCAGAATCCTGTCAAACCGCTGTTTGAGATTATCGCTGGGCTTTAGTGCAGGATAGTCAAGGATATTCCCGTCATTATCAATAAGAACAAATGTAGGTAGAGCGCGTACCTTAAAGGCATCCAGAATTCGAAAATCATGACGGAAGTGAAAATCCAGCCAACCGTAATTCGCAGAGCTCAGATAAGCATCAAAAATTACAGGATTTCTCTCAGTTGAAATATTGATAAAAACAATATCGTCGTGGTACTGGTCAAACAACTCCTTCAAAGCAATAAACTCAAGCATACAGCTTTCGCACCATGATGCCCAGAATCCCATATAAATAAAATTGCCCTTAAAATCTTCAGGTATTCTCACCGGATTATCATTTTCATCATAAACCACAATTGAGGGAGAAACAGCACCTGCCACAAGGTTATTTTTTTCAAAGAGAATGTTTCGGGAAATTGACCTGTGTTCGGGAAATTTGCTGTTTGTGTTTATATAGTTCAGAATGTTTTCAACATTTTGTTGTCTGTAATCCGGATTGCCATGCATACCCTGCAGGGCTTTAAGTATAACCAGCTCCCGGATAGCCTCATTACGTAATATGGTGTCCTTACCCAGTGAGTCCATTAAAGCATGATAGCTGTTAAGCCGGTTTACCGCATGCCGCAGATCTGAACCCTGTATATTTCGGCTTCCGGCAAATACATAAGTGTCGAATACAGCATTGAAGAAATTCATATACTGTGTATTATGATATAAAACCTGCCTGCCCAGCAGATGAGTCCTCATTTGTTCATCAAATCTGTCAATATTGGCAATTCTGTAATAATAAGCAAACTTGTATTCATAATAATCTCTGAAATATTTATTCTCAATATGGCCAAACAAAGAATCCGTATGCATCCTGAAATCATCAAACAATCGCCTGTTGCGTCCCTGATGTACCCTGGCAAAATTTTCAATCAGGAATTCGTGAAATTCTTCTTCAAATTTGTCAATATATTGATTAAGAGTTTCTGCAGGTTCAGTTATCCGGAAATGAAAGTACCACGGGTCAAGATAGGGATTCCGGCTATCGTCGAGTTGAGAAATATCAACCGGATCGAATTCAAGCTGATAGGTTTGTCCGGGTTCAATAAAAAAACCCATCCTGGCATGATCAATCCTGAAAAACACATACTGGGGCTGGTACCGGATTAAACTGATAGTGAATTTTCCGTTTTTGTCGACCTTATCGGAACCAATTTCACGTTCATGATAGGAAAGCATATCTGCATATTCAAGCAAGCGAACTACCTGTCCTTCGGCCCCGGGAAAATTTCCTACGATCTGAATGCGGAAATCATTTGCATAAAGCTGACCTGTAAAAGTTACGAAAAGGAAAATCAGGAGAATCTTCATAAATTTCAAAGATATGAAATTGCTTTATCTATTGCTGCAAACGAAGAACTGCAGAAAATATTTTAATTTAATATTGTCCGGGGTTAAATCCTGAGATTTTAAAATTCTATACCTTCCGGAACAAAAGGAGAAGGATCGCCACCATGCCTGATGACATCCCTTACAATAGAAGAATTAAGTGCAGTATATTCAGGGGTTGTGAGTAAAAACACAGTTTCTACAGGTGGATACATTTGCTTGTTGATCTGACCTATACTACGTTCAAACTCAAAGTCAGCTGACGTGCGCAGTCCGCGAAGTATGTAATTGATATCATTCTTTCTGCAGTAATCAACGGTAAGCCCCGAATAAATATCAATATGCACGGTTGGGTCATTTTCAAAAACCTTTTCAAGCCATTCTTTTCTTTTTTCAACGGGGAAAAAACCTTCCTTTTCAGCATTTACACCGATGGCCACAATAATCTTTTCAAACAAGGGAATTGCCCTTCTGATAATAGATTCATGTCCCCGTGTTATGGGATCGAAGGAGCCGGGAAATACAGCTATTCGTTTCATATCTTCAAATTTTTCTGATTTCAGTTTTCAAATTTCTTTGATCAAACAATGATTATACGGATTCCATCCATTCAAATAAATTATAATGCTGATCGTTCATGCCCAGTTTTTTATATACTTTCTGAGCATTTAAATTGGTTTTATCAACATATAACCTTATTCCTTTAAGATTATCATCGTTAATTACATCTTGTTTCATTCGTTCATACATCTTCCGGAATATTCCTTTTTCTCTGTATCCCGGCAATACGTAAACAGAATGCACCCAAATGACATTGCCATTCCGCCAGTCGCTCCATTCATACAAAACCAGCAATGATGCAATGACCTTTTCACCAACCCTGGCTATCAGATAATAACCTTTATGATCATTTTGAAAAATATGAAAAACCCCTGATCTGACAATTTCTTTATCCAGATGAAGACCTTCGGTCTCAAATGCCATCCTGACCTGGAAATCCACAATGCTTTCAAGGTGTTCTTTACCTGCCTTCTGAATTTGTATCATCTTCACCGGGTTGTTTAAAAAAACTGAAACGTACCTTACCGTATCTCCTGCTTTCAAAGAACAAAGGATGTTCAGTGAATTTTACTTCGTCGCTGTGCTCAATCACCAGCCAGCCTCCCGGTTTTAAAATGGATGCATTGAATACCCTGCCGGGAATTTCCTTAACCCGGTTCAAATCATAGGGAGGATCGGCGAATACAATATCAAAAGATTGTTTGCAAATGCCCAGGAAGTGAAATACATCATCTCTAACGGCCTTTAAGCTGTCAAAGTCAAGTTTTTCGGCTGTTTGCCTGATAAACTGCGTGCAATGGTTGTTAATATCAACCGATATGACATCTTTCGCACCTCTGGATGCGAATTCATAGGAGATATTGCCTGTGCCAGCAAAAAGGTCAAGCACTTCAATCTCTTCAAAATCGAAATGGTTATTCAGGATATTAAACAGGGCTTCCTTGGCCATATCAGTAGTGGGCCTTACGGGAAGCTTACCCGGTGCAATAATCTGTCTGCGTTGATTTTTACCACCGATTATCCGCATGCGTTCAAACTTAACAGATTATAAAAAAAATGATGCGGTATGTTATCAAAAGCCTCACTGTATTTATACAAATCGTTTCTTGGGCCAAAACTGAAGGATTTAAAATAAAGCTTAACTTTTTTATAGAATTCACCTTCTATCCCCACTTCGCCAAACAGCATCATATCCAGTTTTTCAGCATCCAGGCTCAATTGCTCAAGGACAAAAAACAGGTAGTAAAAAAGATCATCCCAGGTTTGATAACGGTAGGAATTATAAAAAGAGAGGTTATTCCCTTCAAAATAAAGTATCTGGAAATTGCCCTTCTGAACATGAAGAACCAGTTGAGGACTGACTCTTCCATATCTTACCATATACAGAATATTTTCTATGAGGCTGGTTGAGATATGCCTGATACGACAGGCAGGAAAAAGAAAATTAACTTTATGAAGCAATTGTTTGGGAAAAGCATATACAGCAAAAGCTGAAAGATTGTTAAGCTTATCAACCCGGGTTTCCGTTTCCTGGTCTGTATCAGTACTGAAATTAAGATATGTATTCTTCTCGGAGTAAGAAAAATAATCGGCAGGAATAAGTGAAACATCAGCACTGTTGAGTGCAAAACTTATTCTCTGATAAGAACCTGTAAGCAATAGTTTTTCTCTTACCATTTCATCCAGAACAGGACTCAAATCGTTTAAATCTTTTATTCCTTCCAGGGCAAAAGATTCAAGTGCTATGTAGCGAAATTTCTCTGCATCAAGTACACAATAAGAAAATCCATCGAGCGAAAGCTCGATGGATAATATCTTTTTACCATGATCGTTTAGTTCAGGATTCACTGTATCTTTAATACAGTAGAGCTCCTTAACGATGTTTTGCATTATGTAATGATTGTTTACTCCCAGTTTCCGTCGATGGATGCTTCGAACATTGAGCCTACTCTTAAACCATCCTCGATATCGCGGGTATAATATACTCTCCAACGATCAATATCTCTCAGGTAATCAACAGGATTAGCTTTGGCTTCGAATACCGGAAGTTTGGTAAACCCTCTTTCAATTTTCCCTGCATCCATTTCAAAACGTTTTCCTCCTGTAAATGGAATGTAAGGAAGGGAATCAACAGGATACCTGGTTCTTCTCAGAAGGCTGTCCATAGCCTGAACCCAAATAGTATCACGTTGAACAATACCTAATCTAACTGCTTCGGTTTCAGTTAATGAATCAGGCACACTACCAATGGCCCGAATAACAGCCAGCGAATCTGCTTTTACAAATCTTACCAATGAATCAAGATCACTGTTGAAAGCACCATATCTGGCACGGTGGGCCATTTGTACCTGCCTGATATCCTTAAGGCGATTAACAACCATAGCCTCGCGACGTGCAACTTCCTGGTTGAAACGCACAGGCTCCATGATGCTGTCATAAATAAAATACACCAATACCAATATTACAATGGCTAATCCAATCTGAATAATTGTCTTCATTCTTATAAATTTGTTTTAATGAATTGATTGCGGTTTTTTTGTTATTCTCTGTTTTCAGCTAACCATGCTTTTACACACTGCAAATATTCAATTTTTTTTTCAAAACCACTAATTATTTCTGAAAAACATTTGCAAAAAATATCAGTTTCTTTCAAAAGAATGATCTAATTGAAAGCCCTGTCGAGATGGTGCGTGCGACGTGTAAGTTTAAGATCCTGCAATACCGACGATTTTACCCTGAGGGTAAGGTTGTAACTTTGGCGGAACCCGAAAGGAATCCAGTTGATTAAAAGTTCCCAGCAATGCAGGTCTCTGTAAATATCAACAGATGTATAGGTAATTTTATTTTCATCAAAATTGTATCCGCTGCTGAATCCAATTCTCCAGTTGGGAGTGAGGTTTACATCCCCGGAGAAATTAAGATTCTGTCGATATGTGCGGTTTGTAGTCAGGGTACGACGATCAACAGGAGCATTATAGGTGAAATTATATGAAAATCTTAATGACCAGGGAACAGTGTAATCAATTACACCTGCCGGAACAGGTTCAGGCTGAACCCTTTCTTCCTCCAGACCATTACCATTCATTCCGTTATCCATAAACCCGGGCATGTCCTGATGGGCTGCACCCTGCTGGGGTCGTGCAGGTCCTCCCCTGGATGGTGCGGTTTTGGAACTCAAATTATAGTTAAAATTCAAACTCCATTGCGTATTGGTACGTTGCAGAAGCTTTTGCCCGTCTTCCCATAAATACCTGTTTATGCGATTGCCCTGCTCATTTACTGCATATGGCGACCATGTACCACTATAAGTAATATCGAACTGCCCAAACAATCGGGTGCGGCCACTTACCCTGATATCACTCATGTTAAGTGAATCAGCGGCAAGATTATAGCTTCCTGAAATGCTAAGGTTGTCAATCAAAGCAATCTTTCTTTCACCGGAAATGGTATCTCTGCCACTTCTCACCTTCATCTCCAGATTATTTGAAACAGAAAGGCCTATGGAACCTGATCTGCCGGCCGCCGGAAAACCATAGGTTGCTCCTTCATAATGAGAATATCTTACTGGTTGCTGCAGGTTGGGATTATCGTAAAAGCCATAATATCCCCAGAAAGGATCTGCAAAATCGGGCCGGTAAGAAAAGCTGAGACTTGGTGAGATCACATGCCGCAGAGCTGTAACGGGCCCGCGCTGAAACTGCATGAGGCCGTAAAGACGGGTATTCAGCGATGTGCTGTAATTGAAATCGCGCACTGCATAAAAACCAGTTAACGTATCGGTTACTACCCTTCCCGGTATAGGTGCACCTGGCTCGGTAAAATCATCAACCGGATCCGACTCCCAGTTTCTTTCAATTTTCTCGAAATACCATCTCTCGTTATAGCTGACTGTGTTACTGAGATTAAAATGTCGTAAAACTCTGAAACTATGACTCAACGGTATGGTGTGCTGAACACCGTTTTTCATATTGTCGAACATGGCGCTGGTTAAAAAGTCTTCTTCCTGAATAGTTATTCTGTTGGCAGCATTCATGTTGTAATTCATAGTAATTTCTTCATACCAGCGAAGTTTTCCTTCCGGTGAACTTCGTCTGAAAGGATAGAACCGTGCCATGCTGAATGCAATTTCGGGTAAACTGAGATCAACCGTTTCGGTAAGTGTATTCTGGCTGTGTCGTGCATTTACTGACAGGTTGTACCTGCCGGCCCAGTTGGCAGAATAACTTATATTGGAGGAAAAAGTATTGGAAAGATAATCAGAAGTTGTTGTTGGGTTAAAGCGGTTGTATGAACTGCTCCCTGCATTTACATTGGCCCGAAAAACACTGTTGGGCCTTGCCTTGGGGTCCTGGCTGTGACTCCACTGTATTCTGAAATCGCGGCTTCTTTCATAACCCGGAAGATCTCTCTCTCCAAGAATATTTATGGCATAATTCAGATTTAAACTCCCGTTGTATTTATATCTTTTGCGATAGTTGGAACCCAGGCGGGTAGCCCAGCTTCCACGAGAATAAATATCTCCGCGTATGGAAAGATCAACAAAATCATTAATACCCCAGTAGAAGCCCCCGTTTTCAAGGTAGAATCCTCTGTTGCGGGCTTCACCATATGAAGGAATAAGAACTCCGGAGGCCTGTCCGCGGGTATTGGGGAAAAATCCGAATGGTAAGATCAGCGGGGTGTGCACTCCTTCAATGGTAAGGCGCGGTGCACTGGTAATTATTTTATCATTGGGTATAATTTTTGCCCTTCTGAATGAAATGTGAAAATGCGGCTCAGGATTATCGCAGGTAGTGTACTTCCCGGAGCTTACGTGTATTACACGGTCTTCCATCATTTTCACCACCTCGCCGTGCATGTAACCATCTGCTTCCTCGGTAATGACCTGCACGGTGCGGCCCCTTCGGGTTTCAAAATTATAGCGAAGCTCTTTGGACTCAAAATTTTGCGTACCTTCTTCAAAAACCGGCAATCCCTGTAACTTCCCCAGCGAGTCGGGCAGGCCGGTTGCAAATAATTCCTTATTTCTGAAGTCAATCATAATATAAGCAGCCGTAAGATGTATGCTACCATACTTCATATCTGCATCTCCGTAAAGGTATACTATCTGGTTTTTTATATCAAAAGGAATAGAATCTATCGCTGAATATTCAACCCGGGTATCCAATATAAAACCTGCACCGGTTTGTCTTGAGGGTTCAGGAGGTAGGGTATCAGTAACTTCCTGCGAAAACTCTCCCGGCTGCAAAGTATCGTAGATTGCACCAGAAAATTCATTAAAAACAGGCAACGTATCATTGATTTGTAAAGGTTCAGCAGGTAATTCAGGATTGATAACAGTATCGGTTAAAAAACCGGCAGTTGCAAAATAAAAGTCCGAGCCGTTAACCTTGTTTTCAGAAAGAACAGACAGGCAACAGAAAATGATGACAAAAAACTTAAAAACTAAGTTTGTACGCAATTCTTTTTAATATTATTTTTGCACAATATGTGAGCTGGACGAACGTATTACTGATGTAAGGAAAAACAGCGCAAAACTATAAAAAAACCGGCAATTAATAAGTGAAACGACAGATTATAATTTTTGGTATACTTTCTTTTCTGTTTGTTTTTGCACAAACAGCTTATGCTGACAGGCATGGCTATGTGCGAAAAGTTGTTATTGATGCGGGTCATGGCGGGAAGGATCCTGGTGCACTGGGTTCCCAGTCTATGGAAAAGGATATTGTGCTGGCCATAGCACTGAAACTGGGGGGATACATCGAAAGCAATTTTGATGATGTGGAGGTTATTTATACCCGCTCTACGGATGAATTTATCGGTCTTGATCGCAGAGCGCAGATTGCCAATGAGAATAAAGCAGACCTTTTTATATCCATTCATTGCAATTCTGCAGCTAACAAACGAGCTTACGGATCAGAAACTTTTGTCATGGGATTGCACCGCAGCCAGGAAAATCTGGAGGTTGCAAAAAAGGAAAATGCAGCAATCCTTTATGAGGAGGATTACCTTGAAACATACGATGGTTATGATCCCAACTCTCCTGAAGCCAATATAATCTTTAGTATGTACCAGAACATATACCTGAATCAAAGCCTTATTATGGCAGCTTTAACCCAGGATCAGTTTCGCGACCGCGCAGGTCGTCATGATCGTGGGGTTAAACAGGCAGGATTTCTGGTTCTTTACAACATAACCATGCCTGGTGTACTGGTAGAAGCAGGTTTTCTCAGCAATCTACAGGAAGAAAAATACCTTTTGTCGGAGCTTGGACAGTCACACATTGCTTCAGCAATTTTCAGGGCTTTCAGGGATTATAAAAATTACCAGGACAACCTGGTTGCCCAACAGACCTCCAGTAATGGAACCAGGGGACAATCCGGTTCATACGGCCAGGCCAGCCCGCTTCAAAACAAAGAAATTGTCATTACTGAAAGTCAGCCTGAAGGACCTGTGATCAGTTTCAGGGTTCAGTTTGCATCTACTTCACAGGAGAGAGCAATAGATGATCCGGCATTCAGAGATCTTGAGGGAATTAGTTTCTATTTTCATGAAGGTCTTTATAAATACACCATCGGAAATGAAAATTCAGTGGATGCTGCAGGAAGAATTCAACAAAAATTGGTTAATCATGGTTTTAATGATGCTTTTATAGTTGCCTTCAAAGACAATGAGCGTATAACTATTGCTGAAGCAGTAAGATACATGGAGCAAAGCATGAAAACCCCATAGAAAAAAACAAAATTTTGAAAATAACAAGAGAGTTTAAAATAGGACTTCTGGCTGTTGCAGCCATTTTTTTATTCATTTGGGGATTGAATTTTCTCAAAGGAAAAGATATTTTTTCCAGGCAAATCATCTTTTATTCCGTTTATGATGATGTTACCGGCCTTATTGAGTCAAATCCGGTTTCTCTTAGTGGAGTTAATATCGGGCAGGTAAACCGTATTAGTTTCATGCCCGATGGTTCTGGAAGAATATTGGTTGAAAATATCATCCGAAGGGATGTGGTAATCCCTGATAATTCAACTTCAGTTCTTACCGGAATGAGTTTAACCGGAACCCGGGAAATCATAATATCATTGGGAGACTCTCCCAACCTTATTACCGATGGCGATACCCTTAAATCCAGTCAACAGACTTCACTTCAGGATGAAATAAGCCAGCTGGTTGCCCCCATTAAACAAAGAGCTGACGAACTTTTTATGCAGGTTGATTCGGTTATGATTGTTTTCCAGGCCATCTTTAATGAACAAACACGACGTAATATTGTGAGTAGTTTTGAAAGTATTCAAAACACACTGGATAATCTTGAACATACCACAGAAACACTCGACAGGACTATTGATGAAGAGTCAACCAGGCTTTCCGCAATTCTCTACAATGCAGAATCCATATCTGTCAATCTGAAAAATAACAATGAGTTGATCTCCAATGTTATTCAGAATTTTTCCAGCATTTCCGACAGTATTGCGGCAGCCAATCTTCAACAAACGCTTTTAAATACCGAAGAAAGCCTTGCAAATCTTAATTCTATACTTGACAAGGTTAATAAGGGCGAAGGATCACTGGGTATGCTGGTGAATGATGAAGAATTGTATAATAATATGCAATCATCGTCCAGACAACTGGAATTGCTTCTCGAAGATATCCGCAAAAACCCCGGAAGCTATATTAATATTTCGGTTTTTGGCGGCAGAAGGTAATGGTTGATAGTTTTCGGTCGGGACTATAAAAATAGCTTTTGCCTGGTAGTCATTTTCCAAAAATATAAATCATATTATTCATGAAAATCAGAACGTTGCTCCCCCTGGCAGTTTTTGCCTTTGTCCTTTTTTTAACTTCCTATTCTCCCGAACAAAAAGCCACGCGCAATCTTAAAAAGGCAGTAGAAGCATTTTCTGAAGATAAAGCCCTTCAAAGTGCATCATGGGGTTTTATAGCCGCTGATGCTGAAACCGGCAAAGAACTGGTTTCGGTAAATCCGGGGCTGGCATTAATACCGGCATCAACCCAAAAGGTGGTAACAACACTTACTGCATTGGCCATGCTGGGGACTGACTACAGGTTTGAGACGCTATTGCAGTATGACGGGCGAATAGTTGATGGTGTAATCAAGGGCAATCTTTACATTCAGGGAAGCGGTGATCCAACCCTGGGAGCAAGTCAATTCAATGACAGCCTTAAACTTGAAAACGTTTTCTCATTTTGGCTCAATGATCTAAAAGCAGCCGGGGTTTCAGGTATCGAAGGAAATTTAATTGCCGATGCTTCCTTATTTGATGATCATATGATCCCTCCCAAATGGATGTGGGAAGATATTGGCAACTATTACGGTGCCGGTGCTCATGCACTAACCGTATATGAGAATATGTATACCGTATTTTTTCAGCCCGGCCGGGCAGAGGGTGATCCTGCGGGTGTAATCAGAACAGAACCTGTTATCCCACACTTGGATTTTATCAACGACGTAACAACCGGACCGCGGGGCTCAGGTGACAGAGTTTATATTTACGGCGTTCCCCGGCAGAATACCCGTTGGCTGACAGGTACCGTGCCGCTCGGCCAGAATGATTTTCCGGTGCGCGGCTCCATGCCTGATCCCGGATACTACCTGGCAAGTGCCTTCAGAGAGTACCTGGGCAACAACGGAATCAGAATCAAAGGAGAAACCCATACCCATCAGACTTATAAAAA
>JAHYJP010000133.1 GCA_019429055.1 Bacteroidales bacterium | reverse complement strand
GCATAGTCCAACTTCATTTTATTCATCATTTCCCCATTATTTCAAGTTGTTTTCCCAGTAAGTGATTGACATTATTCACTTACTAACTATATTTGTGGGGAAACGTTGAATAAAATGCTAAACGTTATGCACAAGCGGAAAAAAAGACAACAACACAGCAAATTGACATTGAAAATGGAATATTAAACTTGGTATGAAAAACGAAACTGACAGACAAATAACCCAACACTCATTGCCGACTCGATTGTGTTTTAATTTTTTTTACCCACCGCACAAAAATTTTGAAATTCTGCCAACCCACATTGCACACATTGCCAAAGCCCCACAAGCCAACGCTGCAACCAAAGCTTTGTCAAAGTGTGCAATCTTGCCGACACGCAGAAGTAACATCGACTTAATAAAGTATCATGAATTATAGAGAATCCGAACGCGAAAAAGCACTAAGAATCAGAGATGAATTCTTCAATGACCCCGGCAATGGTGAACATCTAAAAGTTAAGTATCCTTTTGTTTTAGAGCAAGCAGAGAAAAACCTGTGGACAAAAATCCGAAAGGAAGCCGTAAAATATTTTGCTGAAAATAAAATAGTTTGGTGGCCTGGTTCTATAGAGCCATCTGGACATCTTCTTTCTTCGCAGGTTTCATGTGTAAATCATTTATTCTTTCTGAGAAATGACAAGGATGCTGCCTTAAAGGTTTTGCAAAATATAAATCATGACTTCGTAGGGGTTTCCCCTGACTTTGAAAATGGCTATATCGGCTTTGAAGTGGTAAGCAAACACAGCTATCTCGGAGAAGTAGCAGAAGGAAAAGAGCAAACACGAGGGGCTAATTGCACTTCGGTGGATGCTATGATGACAGGGAAACTAAAGAATAGCAAGAAAATACAAGTGCTTATTGAATGGAAATACACCGAACTTTATTCAAAATCTGATAAGTCAGAAGGTTCAAGCGGAGCTACAAGAAAAAACAGATATGATGCACTTATTGATGACAAGGATTCTCCTATTAAAAGAACAGTAAGCATTGACAACTTATATTATGAGCCGTTTTATCAAATCATGCGACAAACCTTGTTGGCATGGCAAATGACAAAGAACAAAGCGAAGGAATTAAATGCCGATGATTGGTTGCATTTGGATATAATTCCTGAAAATAATTTGAATCTTCGTTATCAGGTTCCGGCACCTGGTATGATTCATTCAGGAATTGAAGAAGCATGGAAAACGCAACTGAAAGAGCCAAATAAATACAATGTAATAACACCTCAAGAGTTGCTGAAACCTATTATTTTTAAACCCAAGTATCGCAGTTTAATTAACTACCTGAATTATAGATATTGGTAGTTTTTATTGAGAATATCATTTAATGGCTAAAAAAAATAACACAGATAAACCTCATTACCTTGACCACCGCAGCCGGTTGAGGGACCGTTTTATTCAGCAAGGAATAAGCGCTTTACAACCCTATGAAGTCATTGAGTTGTTTCTCACATTTGTAATTCCTCAAAAAGATGTAAAGCCGGCAGCAAAAGAAGCGATTGATAAATTCGGTTCTGTTAAAGGTTTTTTTGATGCTAATGAGAAGGAATTAAGTCAGATTCCTTTTTTCAAAGATAAAGCGCTTGCACTTCGTAAATTCATTAAAGAGGTTTCTCTGCTCTATTATAAGCAACAAGCCGAGCAATTACCGGTTACACAGTCAAAAGATGAACTAATCAGCTACTGTAAAGCAAAACTTGGATTTCAGCCGAACGAGGAATTCTGGATTATTTCACTTGACAGCAAACTGGCTATAATCAAAGAAGACATGATTTCAAAAGGGCTGTCTGACAAAACTCCCGTTTACCCAAAACAAGTGATTGAAAAAGCAATGAAAAACGGTGCCAGTTCAATTTTACTCCTGCATAATCATCCTAACGGGAATCCGCAGGCATCAGAACAAGACATCACTATTACAAAAGCAATTGAAATTCCTGCCAGAGTTCTGAATATTTCAATTTATGACCATATCATTGTTGCCGAAGATAAATATTTCAGTTTCAAAGAAAATAAGCTCCTTTAAAGTATGACAGAACTGCAAACGAAATTTATCGAAACTTTTGGACTTGGCTCTGACAAAGAGAAGCAAAAAGCAGTTTTTGAAACTGATGGACCGACATTAATTATTGCCGGACCCGGCACTGGAAAAACATACACGCTTGTTTTAAGAACTTTGTATTTGATTCTTTCCGGAAAAGCAAAACCATCAGAAATTGTACTGACCACTTTTACTGAAAAATCAGCTTTTGAATTGCGTGACCGATTAAGCTTATTCTCTAAAAGATTAGGCGTAAAAATAAACCTGCATGAGTTAATTACAGGCACTATTCACGGTATCTGCGACAACTTCAACAGTACATTTATTAAACAAACACCTCTTAAGAAAAATTATACCGTACTTGACGATCTTACTTGCTCCCTGTTCATTAATGAGCATTTTGAAGCTATTATTGAGCCTTTTCATGATGGAGAGAAATATTTCGGGAGATGGAAAGGCAAATGGGATACGATAGGTCGCATCAAAAACTTTTATGATAAAATTACTGAGGAAATTATAGACCCTGATGATTTAACCGACACCTCTGATGATTTTCTCAAGCAGCTCGGAGAATCTTACAAAAGATATCGAGACCTTATGTTTGAAAATAATCGGGTTGATTTTTCATTCCAACAAAGGTTATTCTTTGACTTGTTACAAAAAAAGGTGACAAGAGATAAAATTGCCGGTACAATCAAATACATGCTTGTTGACGAATATCAGGATACAAATTATATTCAGGAGCAGATTGCTTTGACACTGGTTAAGCCTCACGACAACATTACGGTTGTCGGAGATGAAGACCAGGCATTGTATCGGTTCAGAGGGGCTACTGTTAGGAATATTCTTGAATTTGAAACGCACTTTAAAAAATGCAGAAGAGTAAAATTGCTTGAAAACTTCCGCTCCCATGAAGCCATTATTGAACATTACAATGCTTTCATGCAGCAGATTGACTGGACAAATCCGAAGGGGAATGTTCCGTTTCGTTACCCTGATAAAGAAGTTATCCCTGCAAAATCCACAATTTCACCAGATTATCCGGCAGTGTTTTGTATTTGGGCCGATACTCCCCGAGCCGAAGCCGAACGGTTTGCCGATATGGTTGAATATCTGCTCAAAAACAAGGTAATAAACGACCCAGGTGATGTTGCCTTGTTATTGCGCAGTGTAAAATTGGAATACAGCGAGCCATTCATTACCGCACTAAACAATAAGAACATAAGAGCATTTTGTCCCCGGGCTAAAGCATATTTTGAAAATGAGGAAATAAAGCTTTTAATCGCCTGTTATGCTTTGATATTTGAGTTTGTCGGAAACGATCTTGATAATTATTCACACAGAGAAATTATTAACGAGGGAATTCAGCTGCTGGGTAAATATGCTTCAAATCCTTTGGGCACATATATCCGCCTGATGAACGAAAAAATCAATTCCCTGAAAGAGAAAGAAAGTCTTGATGAACTACCTTCCGATATTCCTTATCAACTTTTTGCTTATGCCCCATTCAGCGAATATCTGAAAGATGAAAATGCTGCCCGTAACCTATCGCAGTTTTCTTCACTTATCAGTTCGTACATGACTTATTATCATATTCCGCTCATCAATGCAAAAAATAAAGTCGCTGCCAAATACCGCCTTTTCAACAGTTTTTTCAATCTGCTTTTTAATACCGGACAGAATGAGTTTGAAGATGAAAACAACCCAATTCCCAAAGGTTATGTTCAGATTATGACCATCCATCAGTCAAAGGGACTTGAATTCCCGGTGGTTGTGGTAAGTTCTTTGGATAAGCAGTATAGCGTGAACAAACAAACCGACCGCTTTCTGTCTCCTTTTTATTCAAGAGAAGTTTTTGAGCCTGAAAACCGTATTACTCAATTTGACCATGCACGATTGTTTTATGTTGCTTTCTCACGACCTCAGAAAATACTGGTATTGTCGAGCAGTGGAGAACCAAAGGATATTTTTGATTCTGTTTGGGAGGGGCTTGACCAATGGCCTCACGTTAAAAAAGAAACACTCAAAGCACAACGTTTTCAATCAAAAGATCCTTATGTGCCTAAAAAATCATTGTCCCTCACATCACATATCAATATTTACGAAACCTGTCCAAGGCAATACCTGTTTTACAAGGAATACGAATTTACACCGAGCCGTTCCGGCCAATTGTTGTTTGGAACTCTGGTTCACCAAACCATTGAAGACCTTCATCGAAGAATCCTGGATGGTGAAAAAGTGACGGAGAAAATCATTTCCGAAGATTTTGAAAATAACTACAAAGGACTTCTTGCAAATGGTTATAGACCTCTTGGAATCTTGCCAAAGCAAGGGGCTTTAAGACACTGTTTAAATTATTTCATTAATAACAAAGATTTGCTTAACAGAGTAATTGAAACCGAAATTGATGTTTCCTACGAAAAGGACGACTACATTATTAATGGCAAGGTTGATCTTTTATTAGGCAAGGATGATAAGCTTGAAGTTTTGGATTTTAAAAGCCAGCCCCGTCCTGTGAAGAATGATGCTGTTTTGGAAAAATATCGCTACCAGCTTCATGTGTATGCACATATTCTGAAAGAACGCTACCGGAAAGACCCTGAAAGATTATACATTTACTGGACTGCCGAAGAAAACCGCAAGGATGCCCTGATGGAAATCAACTACGATGAAAAACTGGTTGAAGCTGCCGGCAAGCATTTTGACTCGGTGGCGAAGTGTATTATAAACAAAGATTTTGAGATTAAAACCAAACCAGATAAGACAAAGGTTTGTAAAGAATGCGATTTTAAACATTTTTGCCGGGTTACAGTATGAGCAGACTCAAAATATTTATCAGCAGCGTGCAGTCAGAATTTGCGTCAGAAAGGCAAATGCTTTTTAATTATATCACATCCGATCCCTTGCCGGGACGGTTTTTTGAGGTATTTATTTTTGAGAACCTGCCTGCAAAAGATAAAAGGGCAGCGGAGGCATACCTTGATGAGGTCCGGCAATCTGATATCTATCTTGGCATTTTCGGAAAAGATTATGGTTTTGTAGACAATATAGGGATTTCTCCGACTGAACACGAATATGACCTCGCAGGCAGTGAACACAAATCCCGACTGATTTTTATCAGCAACAATAAAAACGAAGAGCGGCATCCCAAAGAACATGGTCTTATAAAAAAAGCTGAAAATGCTGTGGTCCGCAAAAGGTTTTCTGACCCCAGTGAACTTAAAACAGCCATATATTCTGCGCTTGTTGAATTTCTGGAAGAAAAAGAATTTATACGTACAGGCCCGTTCGATGCTTCCATTTACAAAGAAGCTGTAATTGGAGACATTGCTAACGAGCGGATTAAATGGTTTGTGGAAGCTGCCCGAAGAAAAAGAGGATTTCCCCTGCCGCCGAATGAACGCGTTGAAAAGATACTTACGCATTTGCATTTGATTAAGAACGGAAAACTTACCAATGCGGCCATCCTGCTGTTTGGAAAAAATCCACAACAATTCTTTATTTCTTCAGAAGTACGGTGTGCCCTGTTCCACGGCAATGAGATTCAAAAACCCATTCCATCCTACCAGGTATATAAAGGAGATGTGTTTCAACTGGTGGATCAGGCAGTTGATTTTGTGCTATCACGCATTGATGTGTATGTAGGCGATAGAAGCCAGTCTGTGGATGTGGATGTAAAATATGAAATTCCGCGAATGGCGGTAACCGAAGCCATTGTAAATGCCGTTGCCCACCGCGATTATACCAGCACGGGCTCGGTGCAGGTGATGGTTTTCAGAAACCGGGTAGAGATTTGGAATCCCGGACGCCTGCCGCATCAATTGACGCTGGCCGACCTGAAGAAAGACCATGAATCCTTCCCGGCCAATCCGCTGATAGCCGAACCGCTTTTTTATGCCGGCTATATAGAGCGCCTGGGCACCGGTATTCCTGATATGGTGAAAAACTGTATCAGCGCGGGATTGGAAGAACCTGAATTTATGCAGGAAACCTCCTTCAGGGCCATTCTCTGGAGAAAAGTTAAAGTTACCGACCAAGTTACCGACCAAGTTACCGACCAAGTTACCGACCAAGTTACCGACCAAGTTACCGACCAAGTTACCGACCAAGTTCAGAGACTGATTCTCGTGATGTATAAAGAACTCACAAGACAGGAATTAATGCAGATACTCGAAATGAAGCACAATCAAACATTTCGGGAAAATTATATTTATCCGGCACTGGGGCAGCAGTTGATTGAAATGACAATCCCTGACAAACCCAATGACCCAAACCAAAAATACCGTCTCACGGCAAAAGGCAAACAATTACAGAAACAATTAAAAGAAAAAAAATAATACCATGAGCAAAATTGAAATCAAAAAAACCGAACTCGTTTGGCGGGGCAAATACGATGATGAAGGCCGGCTTGTGCCCATTGAAAAACCCGGCCCCTTCCCTTTTCAGATAGTGGAAAGCATCAATGACCCCCGTATTGAAAAAGGCGATGCACAAGCCACACAAACATCCCTATTCGACATTTGGAAAGGCGATGAAGGAACTACCTTTGAAGACGGCTGGAAAAACAAACTTATCTGGGGTGACAACAAGTTTGTAATGAGCTCCTTGCTCGAAAAATTTGCTGGCAAGATAGACCTCATTTACATTGACCCTCCTTTTGCGACAGGAGCGGATTTTAGAACAAAAATCAAGGTAGGAGAAAGAAAGGAAGAAATTGTCAAAGGCCACTCAGTCATTGAAGAAAAGGCCTACAGAGACACATGGGGAGCAGGAAATGATTCTTTCATTTCAATGATGTATGAGAGAATTTCACTTATTCATGAATTGTTATCGGATAAAGGTTTATTTTGTTTGCATGTAGATTATCGTCTAACTGCCCATTTACGTTTAATCTTGGATGAAATATTTGGCCCTTCAAGATTAGTCAATGAAATTATTTGGCATTATCAATCTGGAGGAAGACAAGAAAATTCTTTCTCTTTTAAGCACGATACCATATGGATCTATTCCAAAGGGGAGAAATGGACTTTTGATATTGAATCCATTGGGATTGAACGAGGTTCCGAGAAAAGAAATAATATGAAAAGGGAAATTGATCCAGACGGTCGTGTGTATTTTACAATAAAGTCAGCAGGGAAAATATACAAATATTATGAAGACGAAAAAATGACACCCCCTGATGTTTGGACTGATATAAATCATCTACAGCAGAAGGACCCAGAGAGGGTAGATTACCCAACACAAAAACCTGAAAATCTTCTAAAGAAGATAATTAATGGCTTAACCGAACCAAATTCGCTTGTTGCGGATGTTTTTGTTGGAAGTGGAACAACATGTTGTGTTGCGGAAAAACTGAATCGCAGATGGATCGGTGTTGATTTGGGACGCTATGCGATACACACTACCCGAAAACGCTTATTGGAACTTGAACTAAGCAAAAGTTTAACCGATATTGGAAAGAAATACGGGAAAAAGGTTAAACCCTTTGAGATTTTAAATTTGGGCAAATATGAACGTCAGTTCTGGCAGGTAAAAGCATTTGGCAAAAAAGATGAAAAACAGGCAATGTATGAATACCTTGCTTTTATACTTAAACTTTACGGAGCAGAGCCAATTACCGGTTCATCGCATATCCACGGCAAAAAAGGCAATGCTCTTGTTTATATTGGTGCTGTGGATGCACCGGTTACCATTCAGGAAGTTGCTGATGCCCTGAAAGATACCAAAGACATGGGACAAAAAGAACTGCATGTGCTGGGCTGGGAATGGGAAATGGGCTTAAACGATGCCATTCAGGAAGTGGCTAAACAAATGGCTGTCCGTCTCAAACTTCGCATCATCCCCATGGATGCCATTGACCCGCAGGCAGCAGGTAAAGGCGATGTGAAGTTTTTTGAATTAGCTTATTTCAAGACCGAAATTGAAAGCAAAGGACTGAAAGCGAAAGTTAAACTCGAAGATTTTGTAATTCCTCATACCGACTTAATACCTCCCGATGTAAAAGAAAGCATAAAAAAATGGAGCGACTGGATTGATTACTGGGCTGTTGATTTTGAATTTCAAAACGACACCTTTAACAACGGCTGGACGAGTTACCGCACCAAAAAGGAGCGCACACTCCGGCTTGCTGCCGACTATGAATATCCGAAAGCGGGTACGTATAAAATCTTTGTGAAAATCATTGATATTTTCGGAATTGATACTTCTCAGGTTTACGAAATTAAAGTGAAATAGCTATGCCACAATCAATAGTACTATACGATAAAACGCTTCCCTACATTGAAGACCGCAACCCGTGGGAAGTACCGGTAAGTTATCTGAAAAAGAAAACAGCCAACGAATATGAATTGGTTCCCGGACGCAGACCCAGCAAAATGCTTCTGGTAAACAAACTCCGGTCAGAAATTGATAAATGGAGAAATGATGGTTATCCCGGAGCCACAGCAACTTCACAGGAATTACTGGCATTTTGGTTCGACCAGTCGCACCCTCCGGTATTTGGCAAAGAGCCCTTCCATTTCTATTTCTGTCAGCGTGAAGCTTTAGAAACCATCATCTATCTTTTTGAAATAAAAAAATTCACTGATGTAATTCCGCTTATCCAGAAGTACCACGAAAAGTTTAGTGGAAATTTGTTTGCTTCAACAGTTGAATTCAGCGAAGATTTGGAAGGGAGACGAAAAGTAAAAAGATATTTCCCCGAAAAAGACCAGGAAGGCGAACAGGAGTTGCCGGAAAAAGAATTGCTGCGATATGCCGTTAAGATGGCAACAGGTTCAGGAAAAACCTTTGTGATGGCTTTCGTGGTGGTTTGGAGTTATTTCAATCGCTTAAGGGAAAAAGACAGACGATATGCCAATAACTTTCTGCTCGTTGCGCCCAATGTTATAGTTTACGAACGTTTGGCAAAAGATTTCAAAAACGGGGAGATATTTGAAAAACTTCCTTTTATTCCGGGCTCGTGGAAATCAAAGTGGAAATTGAATATTAAACTCCGCAATGACGAAAGCCCTCTGGCTGCTGAAAATAACTTCATTCTCAACAATATTCATCAGCTTTACGAAAGCCGCACGAAAGAATTTAATCCAAACACAATCATAGAAGCCATTCTGGGCCGTAAACCGCAAAGCGATCCGGGCAAATCTCCTCAAACATTATTGGAAAGAATAAAGGAGTTGGACAATTTATTGGTGATGAATGATGAGGCACACCACGTGCATGATGATGAATTAAAATGGAATGAAAGTTTGCTTGCCATTCACAAAAACTTACCGGGCGGTTTAAAAATGTGGGTTGATTTTTCCGCAACGCCCAAAACACCAGAAAACACTTATTACCCATGGATTATTTGTGATTATCCATTAGCACAGGCAGTGGAAGACCGCATTGTAAAAGTTCCTTTAATTGTTCATTCCGTAAATAAGAAAGACCCGGAAAAAATCACAAAGGACAATGTGGTGCAGAAGTATGGCGACTGGATTTCGGCTTCCCTTGCCCGTTGGAAAGAACACAACGAGGCATACAAGGGTGTGAAAAAGAAACCTGTGCTTTTTATCATGGCTGAAAAAAATGCCTTTGCTGATAAAATTGCCGAATCAATAGCCAGAAGAGGAGCAACCTACGGAATTGAAGCTGATGAAATCATGGTTATTCACACCGACAATACCGGTGATGTCCGTAAAAGTGATTTGGAAAGTTTACGGGAAGAAGCCCGGGATGTGGATAATCCAAAAAATAAAATCAAGGTTATTGTCAGCGTTCTGATGCTTCGTGAAGGATGGGATGTTCAAAATGTAACCATTGTTTTAGGCTTGCGCGCTTTTGATTCTGCAATACTTCCGGAGCAGGCAATCGGCAGAGGTTTGCGTTTAATGAGAGATATCAGTCCTGACCGCACCCAAACACTTGAGGTAATCGGCAATGAGAATTTTGAGAAGATTGTGAAACAATTGGAACTCGAAGGAGTTGGAATCAACACAACAAAAACACCACCTCCACTTCCTGTTACCATTGCCCCTGAAAAAAAGAGATTACCTTATGACATCGAGATTCCGGCTACTGACTTTTCATATACCAGAGCATATAAGAATCTTGCTGGAATTGACAGCAAAAAATTTCCATCACTGTTCTCATCCTCAAAATTAAGCGAAGACAGGAAAACGCTTTTGAAAATGGAAGTGATGAACCTTGGCGTTGAAGTGCATCAGACAGCCGTTGAATCTGAGTTTCTCGAATTAGGCAGGGACCTTACTTCATACATTGTTTCACAGGTAATGAAGAAAGCCGGATTAACAGATTGCTTTCAGTTTGTTTACCCGATTTGTGAAGATTATATTCTGAATAAATGTTTTGAAGTTAAAATTGATGATATTGAAAAGGAAGAATTAAGGAAGGTTCTGCTGGAACTCTCAATCCAGGAGGCTATCATCGAACTATTGGCAAAAGAAATCGGGAAAGCCACAGTTGAGAAAAAACAGGTAAAAGTCAAAGGGAAAAGCATAAAGCTATCAGATACACCAAAATTCACCTGGAGGCGGGGTCACATACGACTGAAGAAAACCGTTTTTAATTTCGTTGCAACCTACAACCCGTTTGAAGCCGAATTTGCAGAGTTTCTTGATAATGCAACCGACATTGAAGCTTTTGCTGCATTGGCAGATATATTCAGAATAGATTACCTGTCAAATTCTGGTGCAATTCGTTATTATTTTCCTGATTTTGTGGCAGTACAATTAGTCGGAAAGAAAAAGGTATTCTGGATTTTAGAAACCAAAGGACGTGAATACCCCGATCTTGATAACAAAAATAAAGCAATAGAACGCTGGTGCAAAGCAGTATCAGAACAGTCAGGTTTTGAATGGAAATACTTGTTAGTTAAACAAGCAATCTTCAATGTGGATAAAAAGTCAACGAAAACTTTGAAGCAGTTAGTAGATAAAATAAACAGTCAAACGAAAATTGAATAGTCAATGCATTTGCAAGCACATTGCCAAAGCCCCACAAGCCCTCTCACAGACCAAAGCTTTGTCAAAGAGCTTGCAAAGCCAGCCCCAAGAGAAGAAATGCGAAGCATTCACGAACACCGATAAAAATCAATAATGAAGTGAGTAATTTCAAAATTTTTCTCCCCCTCTTTAAAAAAAATTAAAACAGGCCAACACACGGGCGACACAGACAGAAAAGAAAATGAAACGAATGACACTTTTAGTATGAAAGTGCAATTTGACTCAAACCCTTGGACAGACAAGAACCGCCAGTGCATAACGTATATAAAAAATTGGGCAGATACTACTGAAGTCAAGGATTGTAGCTCGCTTCAAACTTTGTATCGGTTTGATAGTGATGTGCTCCGTAGTGCCCAACTTTTCATATACCGAAACCGTTGAACTAAACCGCCCCCTTGCGGAGGCGGTAAAATTTTGGTAATTTTAAGGTTCCAACTTTAAATCTTACCAAAATGAAAGAAGATCGATCTCAACATGTTGAGCAGCTACTGCGCGAGAT
>JAHYJP010000132.1 GCA_019429055.1 Bacteroidales bacterium | reverse complement strand
CCAGCTTGCGGATAAACTCATAAGATTGTTTGAACAACTCATCGGTTTCAGCCGGAAAACCCACAATAAGATCAGCGGCTATGCAGGCATGAGGAATCAGTGATTTTATCCTATTGACACGTGAAGCAAACAATGCAGTGTCATATCGGCGCCCCATAGCTTTCAATACTTCATCAGACCCGGCCTGCAACGGAATATGGAAATGTGGCATCAGTTTATGATTTGCAGCTACCAGCTCAATTATTTCGTCCGATAACAGGTCGGGTTCAACGGATGAAATGCGAATTCGCTCCAGGCCGTCTATTTTGATCAGCTCTTTGAGAAATCCCAGGAAATCTTCACCGTGCTCCTTTCCGAAATCTCCGATATTTACTCCGGAAAGGACAACTTCTTTCATGTTGGTTTGGGCTATCTGGGTAGCCATTTCAATGGTTTGGGCAATGGTGTTGCTTCTGCTGCGGCCACGGGCCAGAGGTATGGTGCAATAGGAACAGAAATAGTCGCAACCATCCTGTATCTTGAAAAAGGAGCGGGTACGGTCATCCATGGAAAAACTGGGAACAAAGCTATCAGGTTCCTGCACAGCAATGTCAATATCTTTTCCATTGCCTGAGTCCCGGGTTTCCAGGTTTTTAATATGCTCAAACAAATTGAATTTATCTGAATTCCCTAAAACAATGTCCACCCCCGGTATGGCCCTGATCTCTTCGGGATTCAACTGGGAAAAACAACCTATTACAGCCACATGTGCATCAGGATTCCTTTTTAATGCCTGCCTGATTAAAGTTTTACAGCGCTTTTCGGCATTTTGGGTAACGGAACAGGAATTAATGACATAAATATCGGCCGGCTCAGAAAAACCCACCTGTTCAAAACCATCTTTACCAAACTGACGGCTTATGGATGAGGTTTCGCTGAAATTAAGTTTACAACCTAAAGTTTGAAATGCAATTTTCTTCACAGAGAAATATTTTAAAATATGGGAATACTGGGAATATCTTTCTGAATCATTGAATTCCAATTATATTATCAGATACTCCTCTTATACAAAGTTAGGAAAAATTAAAAAGCCTGAGTCTTATGATAACCTTCATCCAAAACTTTAATAATGAGTTTGCGATCTCTAATAAATCTTTGAAGAACTTTTTTTAGTCATAAAAATTCATGTTTCTGTGAGCCTGTTTATAATTTTTACTGAAATTATAGTTAGATAGTAAATATTTTAAACCTTTAAACTAAGAAAAGAATCAAATTTTTTCTCCTACCCTTTATCTTAACTTTTATTTTAACATCCTGTGAAGAAGAAACCGCAGAGCATGGTCTTACGGCATTAGCAGGCACGGATCGCGAAGTGGCGGTTGGTCAAACGGCCGAACTTAATTCGGGTGCTTCCATTGACCTGACCAGCGAGGGCTTTAATTCGAACTGGAGCTTTGTTACCCGCCCGGAAGGAAGTAATGCCACTATTAATAATGCCAATTCAGATGTGGCAACATTTGTACCGGATGTAACAGTTGATTACCTGGGAAATAATTTTGCCATTTATGCTGAAGGTGGACGCGTGGCACTGAGGGTTTTAAGCTTTGGTTTATCTTTGAGATTCTGACCTTCTAGTTTGCAGCCCATTGCGAAAATTTTTCTTCAAACGCTGCCAGGCTCTCCTGGTAGCGTTTTGTATTCTGGTGATCTTCACCCAAATGAATGATTGCCATCTCAACCGAACGATTCAAATAATCCAGTGCAGATTTTGCATCACCCTTGCGACCGAACATCTGGCCGAATAAATAATAAAGACTGCTGATATTGCCATGGGAATCTCCGAATTGTTTTCTATAGATCTTTTCAGCTTTAGAAAGATACTTTTCGGATTGTTGCCAGTTTTCAAGATTCATGTAAACATTGGCCAGTTGAATATAATCAGAACCCACGTAATGATGTTCTTCACCAAGAGTTGCAATATCAGCCTCCAGCACTCTGTAGTAGAGAGGTAAAACCTCTTCAAATTTCTCCTGTCTGTAAAGAGAATTTGCAAGGTTAAAAAGAGAACTTGCGGTATATTGATGTGTTGGGCCTAATATTTCGTTAAACTTCTCATAAACCAGGGAATAAACAGAGTCAGCCTTTTCCTGTTCATGCATACCATGATATACAGATCCAAGGTTATTCAGAGCCCTGATGGTTTTGGGATTATCAGCTCCAAAGATCCTTTCATACTCAGCAAGGGCTCTTTTCGACGACTCAAGTGCACTTTCATAGTCAGCTGTACGCTGCTGAAGAAGAGCCAGATTATTCAAAGTTCCAAGGTATAAATCCAGATGATCTTTCTTTATTGGCGAAATTTTATCGTAGGCCAGACGCTGGGTTTCCAGGGCTTGTTCCAGGTCCCCCATTTCTCTCAGACATGAAGCCTTTGCATTAAGGGCTTTAACAAGTTTATATGCCGGATGATTATTATTTGTCCTGTAAACATCAATACTTTTCTGAATCAATGTAAGCGCACTTTCATACTCACCCTTAAATCGCAGTATATTTCCTTTTTCTGCCATTGCTTCGGGAATATGTTTACGGCCTTTTGCACCCGTATTTTCATAATATACAATAGCAAGATCAATTAAACTGTCTGCCAGATGATAATTGCTTTTATTGAAATATCCCGAGGATAAATGTTGAAGAATTATAGCCCTCTGTTTCCTGTATTCCCGACTATTCTTTTCCGGCAAATATTCCAGTGCTTTATAATAAAACTCCATGGATTGATCCCAGTCTCCAAGACCCGAAATAAGGTTACCTGTAAGTAAAAATAATTCCGACTGAAGGTTGGGCTGGCCATTCAGACTCTCAATTCTTTCAGCGCTTTTCTCGAAAAGATCAAGTGCACTAAGTTCTTCACCTCCCGTTTGAACCGGATCAACCGAATCAAATATTTCATGTATAAATCCCAGTATCTGCTCTGCTCTCTGATTTTCCCGGACTGTTTCAAAATATTGAGCTACAAAAAACCCGATAGCAGTGAGAAGTAAAATATTAAACACCAGTAAAAACTGAACTTTTCGTTTATTTCGTGAGTATCTTTTTTTCAGCTTGTATCTCCATGAAGGATGATGAGAGTGTAAGGGTTTATTAGCGAGCAGATTACGAATATCATGTGCGAAGGCATCTACGGTTATAAACCGTAACCCTGGATTTTCTGCTAATGAGCATTGGAAGATTGCGCTTAGATCACAAACAATCAAGCTGTTATGTTTTTCTTTTACCCCCTTGCTCCTTAAATAATTTTTGAATCTCTCATGAATACTCTGCTGTGTATCTTCCCTGTACTGGAAATTTTCGCTATAGTAATACGTTCCCGTCAGAAGTTTAAATAATACCAAACCAAGTTTATAAATATCCGAAGCTACCGTTGGACCAGCCCCCCTGAACTGCTCAGGCGATGCATATTGCAGAGTACCGGTAAATGTTGCGTTGCTGCTGATGTTTTTTTCCTGCTCGTGAATAATTTGCGAAATGCCAAAATCGAGAAGCTTAACATGACCGGCTTCATTTACCAGAATATTGGCAGGCTTGATGTCATGATGTACAATGAAATTATTATGGGCATACTGCAGTGCGTCGCAAATCTGGAGAAACAATACCAGCTTTTCTTTCAAATCCGGTTTTTTCTGTTCACAATACCTGTCAATGTAATATTCAAAGCCAGGGCTGTTTCCTCTATGGTCATTCCGCCAAAAAACCTGCACTCTACAATTGCAGCCTGTCGTTCATCCTGCATTTCAAGTTTTTTAAGGGCATCATTTAGTAACAGAAGATCTTCGGTGGTTTGGTCGCTTAGTAAAAGCCCTTCCTTCAGGTCATCCAGGTGCATAACTTTGGGGTTGCTTCCTCTTTTTAAAGTTTGTTTCCTGAGTGAAGCATTAATAAGGATCTGTCGCATGGCCCTGGCTGATATATAGAAGAAATGGGCACGGTTTTTCAAATCTGCAGAACCTGCCTGTATAAGTTTCAGATAGGCTTCATGAACAATGGCAGTAGTATTGAGTGTATCGAGATTGTAAAACTGTTTTTTAATCCGATGAGCTCCCTTTTGTAATTCATTATAAACCAAAGGATATAATTTATCCAATGCATCTTTGTTGCCATTACTGAATTCCTGCAGATAAACTGTAACTTCAGATGTGCTTACATGATCGTTTTCAGACATTTATGTAATATTTATTCATATATTTCGGTGCTCATCAATAATATTTTTTTATCTCCCTACATCCTATTTATTCAAATATAAATATTTTTGATTAAAACAGCAAATTCCTTATATGCTTCATTTTCCAAATAATTTTAATAAGAAAGCCGTTTTATGGTATCCTGAAAATCTCCCGAAAAAATGAATTTTTTCAATTAATTTCACGACTTAACAGTTTAAATATTTATATTTACAGACATTTTTTCATTGTTAATTCTAATATCGTATTTTATGAGCAAGCTGAGTTCAGCCCTTCTGGCAGCATTTGTTATTTTGGGTCTGTCATGTGGAAGGCAATCATCAGAGCGGTCAACTACAGAAGAAGTGCCCGCTGAGTTTTATGATATGCATAATGCCCGAATTTCACTGGATTATGTAGGTTCTTATCAGGGAGTTTTGCCATGTGCCGATTGCGAAGGAATTCGTACCGAAGTTATTCTCTTGGATGAAAGCCAGTTCATAAGAAAAACACAATATATTGGTCAGGATGATATGGTGTTTGAAGAAAGTGGAATATATACCTGGGATGATGCAGGTAATATAATTACCTTGCAGGGAACCGAAAAACCCAACCAGTATTTTGTTTCTGAGAACCGGATTTTCCATCTTGATATTGATGGGGACAGGATTGAAGGTGAGCTGGCCGATCAGTACATTCTTGTTAAGCAGTAATGCATTTTGAGCTGACTGTTTTATTCGTCGCTCAATGGTAAGCCAGTCAATAAGAAGATTAATCAGGTAAAAGAAGTTTTACCGGCAGGCTTCCAGCAATAATTCAGCAATATCTTTGTTTAACGTTTTCTCAACGTTTTTATATTTCAGCCCGTCAGAAATCATTGTCATGCAAAACGGACATGAAGTAGCTATCAGGTCAGTATCCAGTTTCAGTGCTTCTTCTGTACGTTCCATAAATACTTCCTTTGTCCCTTTTTCAGCCTCTTTAAACATCTGGGCACCTCCTGCCCCACAGCAGAAAGAAAAGCTTTTGCTGCGGGTCATTTCCATGCGCTTAAGGCCCAGCCGGTCTATGATTTCACGCGGGGCATCATATTCATTATTTCCCCTGCCCAGGTAACAGGGGTCATGAAAAGTAACCGTTTGCCCGGTAAGTTTCGTTTTATCGGGATTTAACTTTCCTGTTTCAATTTGCCTGACAAGAAACCGGGTGTAATGTATTATCTCGAAATTACCTCCCAGTTCGGGATACTCATTTTTAAATACGTTATAACAATGCGGACAAATGCAAATGATCTTTTCAACTTCATACCGGTTAAGTGTTTCTATAACCTGGGCGGCCTGCATATGAAAAAGCATTTCATTGCCTGCTCTGCGGGCAGGATCTCCATTGCAGGTTTCTTCTGTGCCTAATACAGCATAATCCACACCCAGCAGATTAAGGATTTCTGCAAAGGCCCTGGTAACTTCACGATATCTTTTGTCAAAGGCACCGGCACAGCCCACCCAAAACAAATATTCAGGTTTATGCCCTTTAGCATGTTGTTCAGCCATTACAGGAACTTCCATAGGTTTCTTTTGCGTCATCTGCGGTTTTATTTTTTATTTTTTCGGAATAAGCAATAATTTATATCCGGGAAACTGATAAGGTAAATAAATAAACAATCGGGCTTCCAGGTTAATCTCTCCAGTTCAATCTGTCTTCATTTGAAAACTGCCATGGCGCACCGTTATTTTCTATATTGGCAAACATAGCGTTTAATGCAGCAGGAGCAGCCGACTCTTCCATCACCAGATAACGGCGCATGTCTAATATCAATCCGGGATGATCAATATTTAACGGGCACTCTTTGGCGCATGCCATGCATGTTGTGCAGGCCCATAACTCCTCGTCAGAAATATAATCGCCACGCAGACTCTTCCCATCCGAATAGTTATTATCTTTAATAAGCCCCCGACCTTTCTCATTCATACGGTTACGAAGATCTACAAAAAGCTTCCGGGGTGAGAGTTTTTTCCCCGTAATGTTGGCCGGACAAACTGCCGTACACCTGCCACATTGGGTACAAGCCAGTGAATCCAGATAGTTTTTCCAGCTTACATCTTCAACATCCAGAACACCAAATCTTTTGTTTTGCTGTGCATCCTGTATATCCTGTTCGTTGACATTACCAGGATTCAGCATAAAGTTTACTTCATTTTGCACACTCTTCATATTGGCCATTTTGCCCGGCAGATCGAGCCTGCTCAAAAAAACATTGGGTACCGAAACAAAAATGTGAAAATGTTTGGAGTATGGCAATATATTGGCAAAAAGAAATACAAGCAAAATATGGGTCCACCAGTTGGCGCGGTAAATGGTTTCAGCAGTTACAGGATTGACACCTGAAAAAATACCCGAAACAGCATTGCTAACCGGGTAATATCCGAAAACCTGATCGGGGTTAGAGATTAACCAGAAAATGTTTTTGCCCATCAGTGAGATCATAAGAAGCAGAATCAATGACAAAGCCAGATAGGCATCATAATGGTTACCAGGCTTGAGCTCCCTGCCATAAAGCCGTTTAACGTGAAGAACAATTCTTCGGAACAGGAAGATCAATACAAACAGGGCAACGATATAGGCAAAAATATCGGCCAGGCCACTCATAAAACGGTAAAAACCACCTAATCCTGAAAAAGAACGGGAAAGCCCGGTTATTCCGTCGGTTATCATTTCAAGGTTAATGAACTGAATGGCCAGAAAACCCCAGAATACCATGGCATGAAGAAAACCTGCAAAGGGAAATCTGAAAATTTTATCCTGCAGAAAAGCCGTTTTAATGGTAAGCCAAATGCGACTTCCCGGTTTCCTGATGGGGTAGGCAGGATGGGTAAGCCGGAAGAAAGCTACAATACGCCTCACGGTAAAGGCAAACATTACCAGGGCAATAGCAAAAAGTATGATAAATATGGGCATGCACAAATATAAAAAGAAAATTATGTGATACCCGGAAAAAAAATCAGGAGTCCTGTAATTTATTCACAGACTTAATAAACTCAGGTAAAATTTTAAGTGCATCTCCAACTACGCCATAATCAGCCATTTCAAAAATGGGTGCATCTTTGTCGGTGTTTATGGCCAGAATTGTTTTCGAAGAACTCACGCCCGCGAGGTGTTGAATAGCTCCTGAAATACCAGTGGCAATGTACAAGTCAGGTGCAATGGTTTTTCCGGTCTGCCCAACATGTTCTTCGTGCGGCCGCCACCCCTCATCCGAAACTGGTTTGGAGCAGGCCAGCGCGGCTCCCAGGGTCTGTGCTAGTTCTTCGAGAGGGCCCCAGTTATCGGCTGATCTCATTCCACGACCACCGGAAACAACCACTGCTGCTTCGGTAAGCAAGCTCCCTGACTGATTTGATGTGGTTTCAAGAAGCTCAATGCCGGCTGGTCTTTCAGCAGCATCCGAACGATATTCTTCCCATTCATATTCAACAGGGCTGGCTTTTACAGCACAGGAGTTTTTATTAAGGGTAATTATCATTTCAGAGGTATTAACCTTTACATGGGCAAAGGCTTTACCGTTAAAGATTTTCTTTTTTAACAGGAAAATATCTTCAGTTTGAGGCAAAGACATTACGCCTGGCACAAGTCCGGCTTTCAGCTTCACAGATAATCTGGGAGCAAGTGATTTTCCGGTTGGTGAATTTGCCAGGATAAGCACCCCGAATTCATCCCTGGTAAAAATATCCGAAATAATCCCCGACAGCAAACCACTGTCGTAATCATCATTTGCAGTATCTGAAATGTGAATGATCTTCTCTGCGCCAAATTCTGAAAGTTTGGCCAGTTCTTCCCTGGCTATATTTCCGGATGCCATAACAACAACCTTGCCCTGAACTTTCTCTGCAAGGTAACGTGCGTAACAAACCAGCTCTGCTGCCTGTTTTTTGAGTTTTCCATCTAAATGTTCAACAAATACCAGATATTTCATAGTGTAACTGTTATCAAAGTTTTGAAAAATGCATTTTTAATTATTGAATACGTCAATTTCAGAGTACCCCGGCCTCATCTCTTAGTATTCTTACCAGTTCATCAGTATCTTCCGGATCAAAGAACCGGCAAGGAGCTTTAGGTTTGGGATATTCGAATTTCAATGTTTGGGTGAAACTCTTGCATTCGTCCGCTGGTATTACATTAATGGGTTTGGATCTGGCCATCATAATACCTCTCATGGAAGGGATACGAGGGTCGCTGGCAACGCCTTTTTGTCCTACAATCAGGAAGGGACCATTTACTTTTAGCTTTTCTTTTCCGGTTTCAGTCTCACGGACTACAGTAAAATTGTTGTCATCAATATCAATGGATGAAACGGATGACACCGCAGGAATTCCTAACAGTTCCGACAGCATACCTCCAACAGCAGATCCGTTGTAATCGCTTGATTCGATACCGCATACCACCAGGTTATAATCCTTATCTTTTATGGCGCGGGCGAGCTGGCAGGCAATGGTGTAACTGTCAGAAAAGTTTCCGTCAATTCGCCAGGCTTCATCAGCACCCATTGCAAGTGCTTTACGCAGCACAGGTTCTGTTGATGAATCGCCTGCATGCAAAACCGTTACTTTGCTTATTTTGCCGTTTGATTGCTCCTTAAGCTCAATGGCACGTGTGAGGGTAAGATCATCCCAGGGGTTTACAACCCATTTGATTCCCTGGGTATCAAGATCGGTCAGATTTTCATTAAACCGGATTTTTGTTGTCGTATCCGGAACATGACTTATACAAACAATAATATGCATATCAACAATGGTTTTTTATCTATATCTAATCAAAGATAACAGATTTTTTTTCTTAAACAACAGATAAATAAGGCTTTTTGACTCTGCATTGGTATTTTTTAAGATAAAAAAGGAATCTTAAAGTTTATCAATTAATGCCTGTAAAACAGCCCGTTCAGATATATCCCAAACGAATTAAGTACCTTTGTAGCTGGCTTACAAAATGAATAATCCGTTTTTTTTTAGCATGATGATATTCGTAAACTATTACTTTGAAACCAAACATGACTAGAATATTTTTCCCGATTCTTCTGTTTCTTCTGCTGTTCAACATTAACCACATCCATGCCCAGTGGCCAGTATTAAATGAGATCATGGCATCCAACGCTTCAACCATTGCCGATGAAGATGGCGATTTTGAAGACTGGATAGAGATCTTTAATCCGGAAAGTAACACCATAAATCTTGCAGGATACGGATTGTCGGATGATTATGAAAATCCGTTCCAATGGGTATTTCCCGATGTAAATATCCCTGCAGGGGGCTTTTTGCTGGTTTGGGCATCAGGAAAAGACCGAAACAATCCTCTGTCGGGACTCCATACCAATTTCAGCATCAGCTCAGCCGGTGAAGAGGTGCTGCTTACCCATCCTTCCGGCGAACGCATTGATGAGATTGTGCCGATACACGTCCCTACCGACATAAGCTATGGCAGGCAGCCCGACGGAACTGACAACTTGTATTTTTTTGAAGAACCATCACCCGGTTTTTCCAATACATCAAATGGTTATGAAGGTGTAACACCATCCCCGGTTTTTTCGCATACCACAGGATTTTACACCGGGGAGTTTGACCTTACAATTTCCTCCCCAATTGAAAATGTGCAGATCTTTTACACAATGGACGGTTCCAAACCCACAACCGGTTCTGATCTTTTTACGAGTTCAATAACCATTTCATCTCTCGAAGGAACTCCCAACGACCTTTCACTGATCCCCACCAATAACAATTCTGACCCCGGTCCACCCTTCTATGAGGGCTGGCAGCCGCCGGCTGGTGAAGTTTTTAAGGTAAATGTGGTTCGTGCCATTGCAGTAAAAGAAAACTATCTTTCAGGACCCGTATCTACACATTCTTTTCTGGTGGATGAACTCGGTGCAAACAGATATAACCTGCCCGTATTTTTTTTGAATACAGACAGGGAAAATTTCTTTGATCCCGATATTGGTATTTATATTCCCGGAAATCATAACAATATGTTCCAGCGGGGCCGCGAATGGGAACGTCCTATACATCTTGAACTACTTGAAAATGATGGTGCAAGTGCCTTTGCAGGCGATATGGGAGTGCGTATTCATGGCGGAACTACCCGCAGTCGCCCCCGCAAATCCTTGCGGATTTATGCCCGCAACGATTATGGTGACAGCTGGGTAAACTACCAGCTCTTCCCCGAAAAACCTGTTCATCAATACAAAAGGTTCATCCTTCGCAATTCGGGCAATGACTGGGATCAGGCAGTCTTCCGCGATGGCTTCATGCAATACCTTGCCCGCGATCTCCATGTGGAAACACAATATTACCGGCCGACCATACTTTTCCTGAATGGCGAATACTGGGGCATACATAATGTCCGGGATAGGTATGATGAACACTATATTTTCAGCCATTACGGACTTGAAGAGCATGAAATGACCGTTGTGCAGAACAATTCAGTTTACGCTTACGGTAATCCTGATGGTGTTCAGCACTACAACAGCATGCGTTCGTTCATCAACAGCAACAACATGTCATCTCAAAGTAATTTTGAGCATGTGCAAACCCTGATGGATACAAAAAGTTTCATTGATGAACAGGTAACCGGTATTTTCATCATGAATACCGACTGGCCGGGCAATAATGTGAATTATTTCCGGCGACTGATTGATTACGATCCAATGGCCCCGCCGGGTATGGATGGAAGATGGAGGTGGCATATACTGGATACTGATTTTGGATTCTGGCTTGATTTCTTTTATGTACCCGGGGTTGACCAGGGAGCAGCACATAATACAATGGCTATGGCTACAGATGCCAGTGGACCCAGCTGGCCCAATCCACCATGGTCAACATTCCTGCTGCGCAATTTACTCAACAATGAAGGTTTTAAGAATGACTTCATCAACCGTTTTGCCGACCTGTTGAATACAACGTTCCGGTCGGATAATGTTATTGCTGTTCTTGACTCCATTGAAACAGCCCTGCAACCCGAAATGCAGGAACATATTGACCGTTGGCGCAGACCCGTCAGCATGAACGAATGGCATGAAAACGTGCAGCGGATGCGGACCTTTGCGCAGCAAAGACCCACATACACCCGTATCCATATCCGCGATCATTTCAACCTGAGTGGCATTTATAACCTTCAACTGGCCGTGAATCATCCTGAGATGGGCAGGATTAAGATAAATACTATTAAGCCTGATGTATATGATGGCTGGAATGGAATATACTTCAGAGGAATACCCATCCGTCTTACAGCGCTTCCTGAGCCCGGTTACCGATTCTCGCACTGGAGCGGTACCCAGAACAGCAATAATGAAAGCTGGTCTTTCAACTTTAATGGAGATGCCAGCCTGACAGCCCATTTTGAGCCCAGTCCTGATTTTCCCGGTGATGAACTCAATCCGCCTGC
>JAHYJP010000131.1 GCA_019429055.1 Bacteroidales bacterium | reverse complement strand
TTGATGGGTTCAGAATTTTCTGCAAAAGTGTATACCTGAAAAAAATCCTTTTCACAGGCAATATTGGCGGCAGTAAATACCTCCAGCGGCCCGCAGAAATCCAGGGTTTCCACATCCGGAAAAATGAAAATGGCAATTTTAAGCATCCGGAGATTTCATTTTGAAGAATCAGGATCCGAAGCGATTATTCCTTCCCGCTCTCAATGAAGGTTACCGTTGCATCTTCTTCTTTCTTTCTCTTTTTGCGATTGCCGAAATAGCTGGTCAGTTTACCCAGGAAAAATCCCAGGAAGAAAAATACGGCAAGGATAAAAATCAGTCTTCCGCGTACTTCAAAGAAAATGAAGTTAATAGTGGTTTCGGTCCAGTTCATTATGGCCAGCAAAATGCTTACAACAACAATTAATCCTGCTATTATCCAGAAAATTACAGGCTTCTTCTTTTCTTCCATCGGTATAAAATTTAAGTGAAATGTTCTTTCATAAACATTATTCAAACCTACTTCATTTTTTTGAAATTTCAAAAAGCAGGTAGCAATAATACTATTTCAGCAAATAGGCAATGGTAACTCCCAGGTAGTTTCCGATGGCATATCCGATAATTCCTATGGTCATACCTGAAACAACGATCTGGCGGTTTCCTATGGCGCCTGCTACTACAGGTACAAATGCCGGCGAGCAGATAAAAGCCGTAGAAGTGATCATTGTGGTATCTGCATCTACTTTAAAAATCTTACTAAGCAACATATGGACAAACAGAGAGCCGAAAACTGCTAATGTAACATAGCCAAACAGCCCCGGAGTAATTCCTGCAAAGTTCCTGATATCAGCCATGGATGCTACAACGATACTGAAGATCAGTATCAGGTACATTCCTGCATCAAAGGTTTTGTCGATGCGGTTTACGGCCGGTATTAATGAAACCAGTATGCCAAGAGTGGTTATGCTGAGAATTACAACAGCCATTTCGGCATTTTTGGGTACGAGTCCCATCACCCCCACTGCAACAACCAAAATAAGAATGGCAATTCCAAAAGCTTTCAGAAGAGGTATAAGCTTATCCTTGTATAAGGGTCTGAAGAATGGTTCTTTATTTTCAACCGCCATTGAAATATCTTCTTTCAGGATGGGAAAGCCGGGAAGAAACCTCTGGAAAAACCTTTGCCCCAGCGAAATAAGAAAAGCAAGGTAAAACACACCTATGATAAGGTCGTAGGTATGGGTCAGGATATAGATTTCCGGATCTACATCAAGTGCCATTTTTATAGATGCCAGGTTGGGTGTGCCCCCTGTATAAACACCCACCAGCATGCCGGCCACCTTCCACATATCTCTGGTACCGGTATCTTTGAAAATATAAAATCCGGTAACTATTACGACAATCACTGCAATCAAGCCTATTATGAGTGAAACAAGCGTTTTGCCGGCCACCTGGCGCCATTGCTTGATATTGGTGGAAAAAAGCATTAGCGGGATAGCAAGTAAAATGGTAATGGACATGAGCAGGTCGCGGAGTTTATACACCCGAAATGCTATAACATCTCTTGAAGCAAGTATTTCCTGCTCATGCAAAGTTTCTATTTCATTTTGGGAAATACCCGGTTGGGTTAGCATTATTTCGTTGAGAACAGGCCCGGGTGAAGGAATCAGACCAATATTGCCAAGTAAAAGCCCTACAACATAGGCAATGATTACTGCTCCGATGCGGTGAGCAGTGCGGTAGCGATGCGTCAGGTAAAGGATCAGCAGGGGCGTAAAGATATAAAACAACACCAAAAGAATCATTTCCATGGTAAAAGCTTAAGTTATGGGTGATTTTAAAAGGTACAAAAATAAAGCATATTTTCATATTACTTTTGAAAATCCAACCATCAACCTGTTTAATGTTTGTCAGAATTGTTAATTTTGATCTTATTCAAAAAAAGAACAGGTAACCAACATTAAACAAATTTGTCATGAAAAAATTTATTCCTGTGTTTGCATTTGCCCTCATCAGCCTTTTGGTTATTCCGGCATGCGAAGCACCTAAAGATCCATTAACTGAAGAAATGAAAGCGAAACTTGCACAATTTGAAGAAGTAACCCTCACCACCGATCTGAGCTGGCTGAGTGAAAATGAAAGAGAGATCATCCGGATCCTTATGGATGTAGCTGATATTATGGATGATATCTTTTGGATGCAATCCTATGGCGACAAGGAAGAACTCTTTGACCGGATTGAGAATGAACATGCACGAAAATATGCAAAGATCCATTACGGCCCCTGGGACAGGATTGATGCCAACAAGGCCTTCCTGGATGGATTTCCTGAAGATAAACCCCTGGGTGCAAACTTTTACCCTGGGGATATGACCCGCGAAGAATTTGAAGCCTGGGATGAACCCACCAAATCAAGCTTATATACGCTCATTCGACGCGATGAGGAAGGAAATCTGGTTGCTATTCCCTATTCCGAAGCCTACAAAGAGCAGCATGAAGAAGCTGCAAGCCTGATGCTTCAGGCCGCTGAACTGGCCGAAGAACCCGGACTGAAAAAATATCTTGAAGTACGTGCCGAAGCCTTACTTACCGATGATTATCTTCCCAGCGATTTTGCATGGATGGAGATGAAAGAATCTAATATTGATTTTGTTGTTGGCCCTATTGAGAATTATGAAGACCGGATTTTTGGGTACAAGGCAGCTCACGAAGCTTTTATTCTTGTAAAAGATCTTGAATGGAGCGCACAGCTTGAGAAATTCAATGCCATGCTTCCCGGCTTGCAGGCCGGCTTACCGGTAGCTCCGGAATATAAAGCCGAAGAACCCGGAACCGATGCCGATATGAATGTGTATTATGCCCTTTATTACGCGGGCGATTGCAATGCAGGATCTAAAACCATAGCCATTAACCTGCCCAATGATCCCATCATTCATCTGGAAGTGGGTAGCCGTAAACTTCAGCTTAAAAACTCAATGAAGGCAAAGTTTGATAAGATTCTGGTTCCGATTACTGAGATCCTTATCGATGAGAGCCAGCGCAAGCATATAACTTTTGACGCATTTTTTGAGAACACTACTTTCCATGAAGTGGCTCATGGAATGGGAGTTAAAAACACTGTAAGGGGTGATATGCCTGTGCGCGAAGCCTTACGCGAATATTATTCAGCCATTGAAGAAGCCAAGGCCGATATTATGGGTCTTTACCTGGTAACCCGGCTTTACGAAATGGGCGAAATTACCAGTGGAGAAGTAATGGATAATTATGTCACTTTCTTTGCAGGTATATTCCGTTCAAGCCGTTTTGGTGCATCCAGTGCTCACGGCAGGGCAAATATGCTTAACATGAAATATTTTGCCGATAACAATGCATTCGTATTTCAGGAAGACGGAACTTATAAGGTAAATTTCGAAGAAATGAAAAATGCCGTAACATCATTGCTGGAAAAAATCCTGATCATTCAGGGTGATGGTGATTATGCTGCAGCAAGACATTGGGTAGAGACTGATGGTATCATGACCGACCAGCTTCGCCAGGATCTTGATAAGGTGAATGCAACCGGCCTGCCCATCGACATTGTTTTCAAGCAGGGAAAAGATGTATTAGGATTGTAAGATCTGAAGGAATAATAATAGAGAGGATGTTTATTGAAAGTGATTTTGGTCGTTGAGCACTTCGACATGCTCAGCATAACACTTGTCGAAACGACAGCGTAATATTAAACAGATATACGCTTCGACAGGCTCAGCGGCCAGAATTTTCATGACTTTTTAAAACGCCAATTTCCTACAACACATATTTCTTTAAACAGGATACCAGCAGCTAATGTAATCGGTCAATCCTGTCTTAGACTAAAAACCCTGTATTTGCTGGCTACGCATACCACTTCAATTTTTTCCGTTGCAGGCATTACTTCACCATCGATCTGAAAATCTGCACTATCGGAGTTTTTAATGGTAGCTTTATTCCCAGACCACATCTTCACATTTTCTGATTCATCAAGAGTTCCCGTGAACATTGCCACTGATATCTCTGTCATTTCGTCAATCCCATTCGGGTTCAGTGCAATGATTTCCATTTTACCGTCATCCAGTTTACCGGCCGGGTTTATAATGGCACCTGTACCATATCTGTCGCCATTGGCAATGATCAGCATTTTTGCCTGCGTCCGGATTTCATTTCCGCCTATTTTGATTTGAAAGGAGTAGGGTTTCATTTCCTGGAATTGCTTCAATGAACTTCTGAAATAAGCCATCATGCCTCTTTCACTTTCCTCTTCTTCAAACTTTTTGATGAGGCCTGCATTAAAACCGAAATCACTCATGTGCAGGCAAATTTCATTGTTGATCTTCAAAACATCCAGCTTCTGTGTTTTGCCTGATTTAATAGCCTTGAGTGCATCTTCGGTATCATTGATTTCAAGACATTTTGCGAGCCCGTTTGCGGAACCAATAGGAATTACTGCCATTGGTATGTCGAGGTTTTCCAATGCCGATGCAACCATCCTTATGGTGCCATCGCCACCCCCTATCCATATCTGATCAGGTTTATCTGCCAGAATTTTTTCTTTGATCCGTTCCGAATCATTTTTTCCTTTGGTTTCAAAAACCTCCATTGCGGAATCTCCGGCCAGCTTTTTCAGTGAACTTAATATCGCATCTCTGTCAACCCCGCTTCCTGATATAGGATTCAGGATGTATAATATCTTCTCTTTCATCAGGTAGCCGGGATTAAATTATGGGTTTGCGCATGATCAATAGCCTGCTGAGTGTTCTCTACAAAAATAATATCAGGAGCTTCAGGATCCTTTACTTTAGCTTCCAATAATCTTCTTCTCTGGTGGTTCACCGGTTTAATTTCCCTGATGTATACGGCTTTAACCCTGCCCGGGTGTTTTTCCATCACCTCGGCATACAATTCGGGATCATGCTGACCACTGTCGCCAATAAGGATGAACTTCATACCCGGATAAAGATCCATGAGCAATTCTACTTTTTCCAGTTTGTGATCGTGGTTGCCTCCACCCGATTTCCATATGTTACGCAGATTAACCTGCAGGTCTTTCAGCAGCAATGGCCCGGCGGGTATTTTACGGTAATTCAGAAAATCTCTGATCATGTCGAACAAATTCCAGTCGCTGCTTGAAACATAAAATACAGGATTCTCACCACCGTGGGTCAGTGCTTTGTAAAATTGGCTCACCCCCGGAAAAGGTCTGCGGGTGTATGCATTTTTTGAGATGGACAGCCAGAATTTTTTTCCCACACGCGTAGCATGTGAGATCAGAACGGTATCATCAATATCGGAAATGATACCCAGGGAATGATCCGAAGGATATCTGTACACATCAATGCAGATTTTTTCTCTTTCGGGGATGATATCTTCTTCAGGCAAAAGGCTGAAGCAGAGACGGTCTTTGTCTTTTATTTTATCAAACGAGTTTTGAAAAGAACATGAAATGATGCCTTCAACGTCGCTTTCCAGGGTTTTCATTTGTCCGTGATAGCTTACCTTAACTTTTACCTCCGATACACTGCTGCCTGCATACCTGCGCAGCGCTGCCAGGATATTATGTAAATAGGTTTTTCCCGGAGCAGGTTTACTTTGCTTGTAGGATTCAACTACCCTGCCTTTAAAAAGAATCTTTTGTTCGTTGCCAAAAGCATATAAGGGTTCAACCTTAAGAGTACCCAGCTTGCCAATTCTTTTTTTTATCCTGGAAATGGCATAACGAAAGGGAAATGTAATAATTCTGGTTATCATAATCTACCGGGATTCTTCTCAGAATTTGGAGCGAGCTTCTTTGAAGGCTTCGGAAATATCATCCCATGCTTCATCCAATCCTTTTTTCATTACATCCCAGGCATCCTTACCCGATTTTTCCAGTTCTGCCAGCCGGGCTTTGCTTTGGGCAATTTTTTCTTCCAGTTTTGCAATGGCTTCTTTGCGCGATTTCTGTTTTTCATCATCATGCTTTTCAGCCCTTTCCTTCATCTCTTCCAGGTCTGATTCCCAGTCTTCAATACCGGTAATCATTCTTTGCTTGTAATTTTCAAAATCTTTCATGGCTCAAATTTTTTTAAATCCACTAATCAATAAATTTTCTGTAGTGCTCAAATAATTCATAAATGGTTTGAACATAAGTAACCGGCTCAAGGCCTGAAGCATATCCAAAGCTTACAAAGTCAAGATTGTAATAATCAGGATTTGACTTTTTGAGCATATACCGTTCTACATGATCATGCCAGATATCCGGATCAGCACCAAAATTTTCTGCCAGTTTCCGGGCATCCTGCACATGACCATGCCCTACATTGTATGATGCTATAATGAATTTCAGTCGTTCTTCCGGGTTTTCAATTTCATTTTGCCAGTAATTATCGAGCCACAACAGAAATTCCACGCCAGCCCTGATGTTTTGCTCAGGGTTATTGGGGTTGGATGCACCGAATTCGCGGGCTGTGGGGGGCATAAGCTGCATTAACCCCGAAGCCCCGGCCCATGATCGGGCATTGGGATTGAATTGCGACTCCCGGTAAATCAATGCCGCCAGCATTCGCCAGTCCCAACCCAGTTTTTCCGCACCTTCCTTTATAAAATCATCATAGGGTGATATAGCACCACCCGTTACAGGATTGTACTCACTGGCATAACGTGAGCGAAAAGCCTGGCGGTTTTTATAATACTTGTTGTATATCACATAGTAATCAGCATGATTCTGTGCTTCTCTGAGCCAGCTGTTGATGGTGTCAAGCAGCATTTTTGAGGAAGGTCTTACCGCCCATGCGGTTTGCTGGGGTAAACTAACAGGTGTGGAAACGTCAATGTCCTGGTAATAAGCCGACTGAATCTGGGCAATATTTTCATCGGCAACGGTTAATTGGATAGAATCATTGGCAACCAGATTGATAAGATCTTCAGTGGTAGTATTGGCGGGAGCTTCAATGATTTCAATTTCTCCGCCGATCTCAAGAGATAAATTTTGCAACCGGCTTACGTATGCTGAACCACGGCGAACATGTACAGTTTTTCCTGCCAGTTCAAAGGGATTTCGAACAAGCTGGGTTTCAATTTCATGTAGTTTCATTTGACGCCAGTTTTCTGGCTTTTTTTGCACAAGAACCTGGTGTGTAACATTAAGCGGATCGGTAAATGCCAGCTTTTCGCGTCTATCGGTAGTTATGGTAAGACCATATGCAATCAGGTCACCTTCGCCCCTTTCCAGCATATTGATCATTTCTTCCAGATCATGGGCAATGATAATATCAACCTTCAAGCCCAGATGTTCGCCAAGCATCTGCAGAAGTTCATATTCGTAACCCATAGGCTGGCCACGGTATATAAAATAGGAGACAGGGCTGTAGCTGGTAATGGCTTTGAGAGTTCCTTTTTCGATGATGGAAGGAAAATCATCCGTTTTTTTGTCAGATTTACAGGCTGCAATTGTTAATATTAATAAAATAATAATACTTCGCAGTTTTGGGGTAAAATTAACCATCGGCAATGGTTTAAATTATGCTGAATCAAAGCTATGGATTATTCTCTTAAATGTCAAATAATAACAAAGTACAAACCAAACTTACTGATGACCCCGCAAAATGCTTAATCGTGAGTAAATCAAAATGTTGTAATTTCGACAATTCATTTTATTGCCCATAATGGTCAAAATATTGAATGGCTGTATATTGGGTTAAGGTTAAAGAATTTTGTAAAAAAAAAACCATTGCAGGTCGAACTTGAATATTTTTCTTTATTTTTGCCCGTATGTATTCGGTTTATATTGTTAATAAAGTTTGCTGTTCTTGAATTATGCTTATATTTGTTCTTTAACATGTAAATATATTTACAGTTTAAATTTAATCTTTCAAAACAAAAACCTTTAATTTTTTTTATTTGTTTCATTAAAACTTTACAATCATGAAGAGAAAATTACAACTCATTGCCCTTACTTTTGTGGCAACATTTCTTTTTACCAACCTGAGTTTCGCTCAGTTTGTTCTTCAGAAAACCAACGGCTCAGCAGCACCCACTGAGAAGGAAGATGACGGACAATGGATTCATTACGATACCGGAGAAAACACAAATTCTATTGGTTTGGGCGGTGGCGGACTTTTTGAAGTAGCTGCCCGCTGGGAGCCTGCAGAATTAGCAGCTTTTGAAGGATACGGAATTACCAAAATGAGAATGTTCATCAATGATGTACCTACCAGCCTTACCGCCAGAATATGGCAGGGAGCTGATGCAGCCAGCCTTGATGTTATGCTCAGCCAGTTCTTTGAAGGAGCAGAAGAATCATGGGTAGAAATTGACCTAGCTGATCCATACCCGATTGATACAAGCCTTGAGCTTTGGATCGGTTACCAGGTTGATGACCCGGGTGAAGGCAACTTTGCTGCCGGTATTGATGGTGAAGCTGATTATGATGGTTACGGAAATAAAGTGAGACTTGGAACAGGAGAATGGGGAAATCTTTCAGAGTTTAACATTCCCGGCAACTGGAACCTTCAGGCATTCGTAGTTGAAATGGATGATCCCGAGCCAGGTGATGACTTCAGTGTTACTTTCAATGTTGATATGACTGAAGTAGAAGGCTTCGACCCCGATGTACACGATGTTTACATTGCTGGTTCATTTGGTGGCGATATCAACTGGAATGAGCCCGGTAGCAACCCCGACCTGAAAATGACCCTGGTAGGTCCTGCCAAAAACAATCCTCCTTACACTTTCTACGAAAACTGGCAGGATTACAATGACTTTACAACCATTATTACTCCCTGGACATTCCACCATATCAATGATGATGTTACCTGGGGTGCTTCAGATTTTGATTTCCCCGGTGAAGGAACTTCATTTGCTTTCATGGTTTTCAACCCATCAGAAACTACTCCTGCCATTGACGGAACTCACCCGCCATTTGACGGTGACAAATACCTGGCAGCAGTTCAGTCTCAGACTGTTAATGACAACAAGTGGTTGGTAACTCCCGAAGTTTCTTTCGACGAAACAAGTAACTTCAGCTTTATGGCTAAGTCAATCACTGATACTTATGGTCTTGAAAGAATAAGGGTATACGTTTCAACCACAGGAAATGAAGTAGCTGATTTCACCCAGATATCTCCCGGAGATTTCATGGAAGTTCCCACCGAATGGACTTCTTATTCCTATGACTTAGGTGATTACCACGGTGAAACCGGATACATTGCCATTCAGTATCTTTCTGAAGATGCATTCTTCCTGTTCCTGGATGCTCTCTTGCTCGATGCTGATGTAGCACCCACTGAAGATTACATTTACACTATTACCCTTGATCTTGAAGAAGGTGATGTACAATACAAGTATTTCTCAACCGTTATTGCTGCAGGCTGGGACGGTGGCGAATGGGTGGGAGACCCCAACCGTGTAATCACTGTTGATGCTGACATGACTGTTGACGATGTATTTGGCGAGCAGCCTGTTTCAGTTGTTGAAAACGAACTGGCTGAGCAAGGTGTAAACCTGTTCCCCAATCCTGTTCGCAACACCCTTTATGTTGAAAACAGCGATCTGATCAACGACCTGAGAATTTTTGACCTTACAGGAAGATTAATTATGAGCCAGGTTGTTAATGGCAATACTACTTCAATCAACGTTAGCGAATTCAAAACCGGCGTTTACATTATGCAGGTAATGACAGTTAACGGTATCGTTAGCAAAAGATTCAGTGTACAATAAGCTATAGCTTAATTTACACCCATTAAAAAAAGGCTGGCCCATGCGGGTCAGCCTTTTTTGTAAATAGCAATTTGAGATAACCTTTAATTTGTAATATTAACCCTTCTTACTTCACGGCTTTTCCCATCCTGGATAACTATCAGGTATAACCCGCGGGGGCTTTGTGAGAGATCCAGTTCTATTGAAGATTGCCCTGCCAGGTAAGATTCCGGGCGATCCAGAATTAATTGTCCGGCAGTATTGAAAACCTGCAGACTAAGAGAATTTCTGTCGGATGGAAAGTAAATATTTACAAGGCCTCTTGATGGGTTGGGGTAAACCAGAATTTCATTTCCGGGTGCTGTTATTTCATCAACCGAAACCGTTGACTGGGGATCGAAAAAAGCAGTGAGCTCCAGTGCATCTTCAGGCATAATAAAGTCATATCTTGCACGCTTGCTTACTATTTCTTCATTTACCATCCAGTAATGGAAGAAAAGACCTGTATTGGGTGATGCTTCCACAATTACCTTTTGTCCGGCAATAAAGTTGCCTGCACCATAAACTTCTCCTTTATCTTCTGGCATAATTTTCAGGGTGAGAGGATAAATCATTTCCGTTGCATCCATAATCTCAATTTTATCAAGGGCTGTAAATGTGGGTTCATCGCACGAAACCAGAAATGCAATTCTTACTTGACCGGCATTTCTGAATTCAGACAGATCTTCCAGATTTTTCATCCAGGTGAAAGCATTGTCTGCACGGTACAGCGGGTATGATTTTACATCCCATAATTTGCGAAAAATTCCCTCTTCAATACTCACATAAACTTCCAGCTGGCAATCTGATTGCGGGTTATAGTTTGTATTAAACCAGTAAGATATAGCCGGTGTTTCCAGCCCGGAAATATCAAAGGGTGGAGAGATCAGCCATGCTTCTGAAACCGATTCATCATCTTGTTTGAGAAAGATAAAGTTATTGTCTTCGTAGGGTAAAATTTCCAGATCATCAAAGCCGGCCACAGCACCTACCTGCCAGCTGCTGCCCACTGATTCAGATGTCCAGCAATCGGGGAGCTGACTCATTTCAAAATTTTCTGAAAAAGGAAACTCCTCAATAAGGTTCTGGCAGAAAGCTTCATTGAAAACAAAAACTTTATTAGATGGTCTTGATTCATTTTCTCCGGGGTATACAACAGTGAGATAATAGGAGTCGAAGAGATTGCCTGAAGGTTCGCTCTCATCAATGAATACAAGCTCTTCAAGTTCTGAAGCACTCAGGGTTTCAAGCAGCTCATTGTTTTTGAAAAGTTTATATTCCAAAACTGAACCGGCCCATCGGGGGGAGATCAGGATATCTGTTTCACCATTTGTGTCAAACATAAACGGAGTTTCAGCAGAAACCAGGGTCAAAGGTAAAGTCTTAAGATCATCATTTTCATCTTCTCCGTTTCCGTTGTCATCATTGGCATCTGGTATGCCAAGGTATATTTTGGTTAGTAAAGCATATTGATTCTGATTGTTTCCGGCAACCTGCCAGTTGGCCGGGTTACCCGTAAATGAAACCGCATTTCCGTAATTGATCCTTTCAAATACTGATGAAGGATTGCCGCTGCTATGCAAAGGATCAACCGAAACATAAAATTTATTGTTGAGTTCCAGGGGTTCATCCAGTTCGTAAATTATTTCAGTAAGACTTTCGGCTTCCAAAACAGGTGACTGATGGAGTATAAGCAGTCCTGTATGGTCGTAGATTTTAATCCGGAACCTGTTATCGGGCCATGGATTGGCAGGATTTTCAAAAAACACATGAGAAACTTTGCTTAGTGTAAGCGGATAGGAAAGGTTGAATGATTTGGCATCAAATACGGTTGCTCTCTCAGGCCCAGTTGAAATGGCAGCCTGGTAAGTATTAACGTAGGAATACCAGCCGGGTTTTACCGGAGTCTGGCCGGGTTTATACCACGATATCTCCACATGATTACTTTCGAGTCTTGTGGCTTCAACAAACCCCGGTGGAGGGTATTGCTCCATATTGGGGTCGTACCCGGGCATTTCTATAGCCCCGGTACCTTTGGGGTCGAGCCAGAGGGCAAGCTGGTCATAATAAAAATCGCCGTTTT
>JAHYJP010000130.1 GCA_019429055.1 Bacteroidales bacterium | reverse complement strand
AAAGCTTGGTTTATATGAAGCCATGGAATCTCAAAATAGAACCGGGGTTGCATATTTCTTCGATGCTGAAACCAAAAAACTGATCAATCATGTCAGTGTGGCTAAACCCAGCAGTGAAATTGCCGAAGCCGTGCAAACCGCCAGGAAAGGTTTAAAGTAAAAACCAATATAAATAGACAAAGGCGGGATCCAGTGGTTCCGCCTTTTTGTTAAAACCCTTTATAACTATTTTTGAAATCAAAAAAAATAAAAAAATGAAAACTACAATTCTTTTTATATCTATTGCAATTCTGGTATTTGTTTTTATGAAAGTATGGGCAAACGGGAATCTGTCGAACAAAGAATCAGAAATACAATTTCACCAGGGAAATTGGAATGAAGCCCTGGAGCTGGCCAAAAAAGAAAACAAACTTGTTTTTCTTAACATCTCTGCCAGCTGGTGCGGACCCTGCAAAATGCTCAAAGCAAGAACTTTTACTAATGCTGATGTGGGTCAATTCTATAACAACAACTTCATTAATGTTGCCGTCGATGGTGAAATTGGCGAAGGAATAACACTGGCACAAAAGTACGCCATCAAAGGTTATCCCAGCCTGCTTTTTGTTGATGGAAACGGAAATCTGGTGGCAAAAACTGCCGGTTTTCACACTCCCGGAAAAATAATTGATCTGGGAAAACAAATCATTACCGAAAAATAACAAAGGCATGCTATTTCCCCGTAACATATTATATCATATCAAGAAAGGATCCTTGCCCAATCTCGCTTTAAGAGATAAATTACGGGCAATCCTTCTTGGTGTGGCCATGCTGGTAATCCCCTATCAGGTATTGCCCCAGGCATGTTGTTCGGGTGGAGTTCCTTTGGGTGGCAGTCTGGGATTGGGAACAGCAGATCATAAATCGCTACAGTTTCTTGCAACTTACGATTACAATTTACTGAACGACCTTATGGATGTATCAGAAATTCTGCCTGATGATACACGACAGCGAACAACCCACTCTGCTATACTGGAAGTAAACTACGGCGTTTCACCCCGGTTTTCTATTGCTGCTGTTTTACCTTTGATCAGGCAGGAAAGAAACATCAGATCCTTTGGAGGAGTTATGGATTTTACTTCAGCACAAGGCTTGGGCGACGCTGCACTACTTTTGAAATACCGGGTTTTTGATCCTTACAAATATCCTGATTTGGAATGGGTAGTGGGTGCAGGGCCCAAATTTCCCACTGGAAGAACCAATTTCACCAACAACAACGGCCTTGCCATGGCAGCCGATATGCAACCTGGTTCTGGTTCGCTGGACGGTTTATTCTGGAGCTTTTTTCAGCAACGAAATGTTTGGCTGCCCACGTTAAGTCTTATGGCTGTTACCACGATTCGTATTTCAGGAGAAAACAGAAATTACAACCAGGTTCAGACCTATAAATTTGGCAACGAATTCCAGTTCAACCTTGGAGTAAATTACAACACCTATCTTCACTGGCCTGTGGATATTTTTACCTGGTTCAGGTACCGGAATCAATCGGAAGACCTGATCGACGGAAGTACTTTCCCGGGTTCGGGAGGCAACTGGGTTTATGCAATACCCGGCATAAATCTATATTTTCACCCAAGGATGTCGTGGCGCATTTCAATGGATATTCCTTTGTATCGCAAACTGGAAGGCACCCAGCTAACCACAACCTATCGCTTTACTACTGCAATCTCTTATTCATTGCCCCTTTGATTTACAAAAACACCCCATGTTAACTCAATAGTCTAAAATGAATTATTAATAAATATTCCGTATCATGAAAAATTTAAAGATCACCGCATTTGCAGCCTTGTTTCTTTTTATCAGCTGCGGAAAAGATGATGATCAAAACGGTCAGAATCGTTTTAACCCCGATGATTGGCTTATACCTGCCAATGAAGTACTTGATGGTGGACCGGGAAAAGATGGTATTCCTGCTATTGACAATCCCATATTCGTCTCCGTTGATGAAGTTACATTTCTCAGGGAAGATGATCTGGTACTGGGATTTGCAGATCATGATGAAGTAAGGGCCTATTCGCACCGTATTTTAAACTGGCATGAGATCGTTAATGATGATATCAATGATCATGCTGTGGCAGTCAACTATTGTCCATTAACCGGAACCGGGATCGGCTGGGGTCGGATCATTAACGGTACCAAAACCACTTTTGGCGTATCAGGTTTGCTTTACAACTCCAATATTATTCCCTACGACAGGTTAACCGACAGTAATTGGTCGCAACTTCTGCACAAATCAGTTAATGGCCAGCTTATTGGCACCGAAGCTCAAACCTACAATCTCATTGAAACCACATGGGAAACCTGGAAAGAGTTATATCCGGAATCTCAGATTCTTTCACTTAATACAGGATTCAGCCGCAATTACGATCGTTATCCTTATGGAAATTATCAAACCAATAGTACTTTGCTTTTTCCCGTAAATAATACCGACAACCGTATGCACAACAAAGAAAGAGTGCTGGCGGTTTTTGCGAATGAGAAGGCACGGGTTTACCGGTTTGAATCTTTCGGGCAGGATTTATCAATCGTAAATGATGAATTCCTTTCGAAAGAATTACTGATTGCCGGAAGCAATAATTTAAATCTGATGGTTGCTTACCAGAGAGAATTAGCCGACGGAACCATGCTGACATTTGAAGCTGTTCAAAATGAACTACCCACAATTTTCCTGGATAACGAGGGAACAAAATGGGATGTATTCGGCAGGGCTATCAGTGGACCCAGAGAAGGAGAGAACCTGCAGGCTGTTACTCAAATGATGGGGTATTGGTTTTCTTTTGCTGCTTTTTACCCTGAATTGGAAATATATGAACCATAATCCGTATTAATGGTGAAATGCTTTTCAGATAACAGCAATTTTATTCTAGAAAAATACGTATCTTAGAATTCATAATTTTAACCCAAAAAAAATGAGAAAACAATTTTTTATTCCCGTTCTAAGTTTTTTAGTACTTTGTCTTACATCGGCACAAGCCCTTAATATTAAGGAAGAAACATCAGAAGACCATTTGGTAATTGTTTGGACCAGCGATGACCCCTACACTGCCGAACGAATGGTATTGATGTATGCCCATACTTCCAAAACCGCCGGCTGGTTTGATGAAGTAACCCTTATTATATGGGGCCCATCGGCCAAAATGGTGGCGGAAAACATCAAAATGCAGGAAAAGTTAAAAGCCATGCAGGAAGACGGAGTGGAAATCAGGGCCTGCATTGTGTGCGCAAATATGTATGAAGTTACTGAAGAACTGAATGCATTGGGATTTGATGTAAGGGGAATGGGAAAACCCCTGACTGATTATTTAAAAGGGGGTGCTAAAGTTTTGACCTTCTAAGTATGGTTTCAAAACTAAAACCCGCCGTCCTGTCTTTGGAAAAATTCAGGGAGATGGACTACAAGGCTGTGGAGAAGTATTTTCTTCCCATTGAACTGATGATGGAAAATGCAGGATTAAATCTGGCAAGACTTATCAGTATGAATGTTAAAAGAAACGCAAAAATTCTAATCGGCATAGGCAAAGGTAATAATGGTGGCGGTGGATTGGTAGCTGCCCGCCGGCTTGCCGGCTGGGGATTTAGTGTTTTTCTGCATATCCCCGATAAAAATCTGGGACAACTCCCAGAATTACAATTGAAAAGGGCTTTAGCTTTTGGTGTTCATCCTGACCCCATAACCAACCCCGATATTTTTGCTGATGCTTACCTGGGATTTTCGCAAAGGTTACCACTCTCTGCTGAATACCTTCAGGCTACAGAAAAGGCCAATCAACTAAATTGCACCAAAATATCACTGGATATTCCCACGGGCTTCGATAAAAAAACCGGCAACAGCCTTTTCAAGCCCCATTTCATCCTTACCCTGGCAGCCATTAAAACCGAATTGCTCCTGCCGGGAGTTACTGCACAATTGTATTTGGCCGATATAGGTATCCCCAAGAGTATTTATAATGAGTTTGGCATAAAGTATCCTGAAGTTTTTTCCCGCAATAGCCTGTCATTATATCCAATAGATAAAGATTGATTAATTTTGGGTACAGATATTCCTAGATTTGTCAGGAAAGCCCATTTATCCGACAAAACATTCAACAAAACAAAATTTTAATTACAATACTAAAAATCGAAATTATGAAGATTGGATTTGTAGGATTAGGAAAAATGGGATTCAACATGGTGCATCGTCTGTTGAAGGATGATCACCAGGTAGTTGTATGGGATCCATCAGAAGATACCGTTCGTGAGATTGAAAAACTGGGAGCCATAGCAGCAGGCTCACTAAAGGAATTAACAGAAAAGCTCCCGGCTGAAAAAGTAGTCTGGCTTATGGTACCCGCAGGAAAACCTGTTGATCAGAACCTGGATGCTTTGCTTGAACTCCTCAGCAAAAATGATATTATAATAGATGGAGGCAATTCCTACTGGAAAGAAACACAGCAACGTGCTGAAAAAGCTGCCCTGAAAAATATTCATTTTATAGATTGCGGCACCAGTGGCGGTGTATGGGGGCTTCAAAACGGTTACTCCCTGATGTATGGTGGAAATAAAGAAGCTACAGAATATATTGAACCTGTTTTCAAATCGCTGGCTCCTGAAAACGGATATGTTTATTGCGGCCCTTCGGGTACCGGACATATGGTAAAAATGGTACACAATGGCATTGAATATGGTATGATGCAGGCCTATGCCGAAGGATTTGAAATTCTCGAAAAGGCTCCCTATGATATTGATATTGCCAAAGTTGCCGATGCCTGGCAGTATGGAAGCGTGGTGCGCTCATGGTTGCTTGAACTGGCAGTGAATGCTTTAAAAGACGACCCGCAGCTTGAAAAACTCGAAGCTTATGTGCAGGATAGTGGCGAAGGTAGATGGACCGTACAAACAGCCATTGATTTTGATGTACCTGCCCATGTAATCACCGCTGCTTTATACACACGTTTTCAATCACGGCAAAAAGATTCCTTTGCCATGAAAATGCTGGCAGCTCTGCGCAATCAGTTTGGTGGTCATGCCGTCAAAAAGAAAGAATTATGAAATTTGAAGACAAAAAACCTGAGGACCAAATCCTGGTCATTTTCGGTGCCACGGGCGACCTGACCAGGCGCAAGCTAATGCCTGCCTTGTTTGCCATGGAGGCTCAAAACCTTCTCCCCGAAAAGTTTCAAATACTGGGAGTAGGACGCACTGACCTTTCTGATGATTCTTTTCGCTCTGATATGCAGAAAGCCCTGTTAGAATTTTCCAAAGAGAATAATAAGACCCTGGTAAAAAAATTTCTACAACGCCTTTTTTATTTCAAAACGCAGGCGTATGATGGATCTTTCGATTCGCTCCGCGAAAAGCTTAAATTTCTGAATAACAATAATGGTTTTAATAATTCCAATGTCATATTTTACCTCTCCACCCCACCCTCGCTTTACAGAATTATTCCCCAGGAGCTGGCTAAATCAGGTTTAAATAATGAATCAGATGGATGGAAAAGAATAATTATTGAAAAGCCTTTTGGTTATGATCTTGAAAGTGCAATTCAACTCAATAATTCTTTGAAAAAAAACTGGAAAGAAAGCCAAATATACCGCATAGACCATTATCTGGGTAAAGAGACTGTACAGAATGTGCTCGTAACCCGCTTTTCAAATGGTATTTTTGAGCCTTTGTGGAACCGTAATTTTATTCACCATGTAGAAATTACTTCTGCTGAGAATTTCGGAGTAGGCCAGCGTGCAGGGTATTATGATAAATCCGGGGCATTACGAGATATGGTTCAAAACCATTTATTGCAGTTAACAGGCCTGATAGCTATGGAACCGCCGGCTTCTATGAATTCTGATGCCATCCGCGATGAAACCGTAAAAGTATTACAGGCCCTGCGTCCCATTGAAAAACAACAAGTAAGTGAAGTTGCCATTCGCGGACAGTATATAGATTCTACTATTAAGAATCAGGCAGTAAAGGGTTATCGCCAGGAGGAAGGCGTTGCAAACGATTCAAAAACAGAAACTTTTGCAGCTCTTAAATTTTATATCGATAACTGGCGCTGGGGTGGAGTTCCTTTCTATATTCGGACAGGAAAATATCTGCCCACCAGGGTTACTGAAGCTGTCATCCATTTTAAACCTACACCTCACTACCTGTTTGCTCAAAAAGAGTCATGCGAATCATGTAACCAACTGATTATAAGAATACAACCCGATGAAGGCATGCTGCTGAAGTTTGGCATGAAAATGCCCGGTGCAGGATTTAATGTGCATAATGTAAATATGGACTTCCGGTATGCAGAACTGTCCGATATACGTATACCTGATGCCTATGAACGACTGTTGCTGGATTGCATGATTGGTGACTCCACATTGTATGCACGTTCAGATGCCGTTTTGGCTGCCTGGAAATTCATCCAACCAGTAATGGATGCCTGGAATGAAAATCCCAACATCCCGGTTTACGGTTATCCTGCCGGCACCTGGGGACCGGACACGGCAGACGACCTCATTGAAGAGGCAGATATGAAATGGCACTATCCCTGCGCTGCCCTTACCGGTGATGAAAATTATTGTGCGTTATGATGAAGAGAAATGTAAATATTTTTAATTCTAAAAATGAGATTTCAGCATTTTTCGCTCAGGAACTTGCTCAACTTTCACAATCGAAATCCGAAAATGATTATGTTTCCCTGGCATTATCGGGGGGCTCCACTCCAAAAGCCATTTTTGAATATTTATCCGGTTCCGGTAGTGAAAAAATTCTTTGGAATAAAATCCGCTTTTTCTGGGGGGATGAACGCTGTGTACTACCAGATGATAAGGAAAGTAATTTCAGAATGACAAAAGAGAGTTTGTTTGACAAAATTCATATTCCACCACAAAACATTTTCAGAATAAAAGGCGAAGATGACCCGTTGGCGGAAGCTAAAAGGTACAGTAAGCTGGTCGCAGACTATGTTCCATCTGTTGAAAACATTCCCGTTTTTGATATTGTAATGCTTGGATTGGGTGAAGATGGCCATACTGCTTCTGTTTTTCCTGATGAAATCAATCTTTTTGATAGCTCTGAACTTTATGTTTCTACCCGTAATCCTTACACGGGGCAAAACAGAATTACAGCTACCGGAAAAATTATCAATAATGCAACGAATGTATTTTTCCTGGTTACCGGAGAATCAAAAGCAACCATAGTTGCAAAGATTATAAATAAACATTCAGGTTTTACTAACTACCCGGCTTCAAGGGTAAAACCCAATAGCCAGAATCTGATCTGGTTATTAGATTCAGCGGCTGCATCTTTATTGTAATTTTAAAAAGAACAAATATGAACCGGGCCATGACAAAACTATTGACACACGCGGATGATTATAATTCGCATTTTTATTTAGAAATTGTTTCAGAGTTAGCTGGCGAGCTCCATCTGACCGAATTATTCAAATTATAAACAGATGAAAATAGGTATCGCATCAGATCATGGAGGTTTTGAGATCAAAAAGCTCCTGAAAGAAAGATTAGGGAATATGAATTACGAGATCATCGACTTTGGAAATGATCATCTTGATCCCAATGATGATTATCCTGATTTTGTGATTCCCATGGCTAATGCCTTATCAAAAGGCAAAATAAAACGTGGCATTGCCGTATGTGGAAGCGGTGTGGGTGCATCCATCGCCGCCAATAAAGTTCCCGGGGTGCGGGCAGCGTTGATAGAGAATTATTTTGCCGCCCACCAGGGTGTGGAAGATGATGATATGAACATTATGTGCCTTGGCGGAAGGGTTATTGGTATTGAACTGGCAACAGAACTGGCACTGGCTTTTCTCAGGGCAACTTTCTCCGGTGCCGAGCGGCACAGGCGAAGATTACAAAAAATACAGCAACCCGTAACTCATTTCTTTGGTTAATCTCATTAAAACAATAAACCTGATATTCATTTTTAAAACAAAAATTATGAACGCAAACACACAAAAACTCTATCAACAAGGCGTTAGCATTTGGCTTGACAATATCACCCGGAAAATTCTGGATGATGGTACCCTTCAAAAGTATATCAACGAGTTGGGCATTACAGGACTTACATCCAATCCCACCATTTTCGACAATGCAATAGCGGGTTCCGATGATTATGATACAGCAATAAGAGAGGCTGGTAAAAAAGGTCTATCTGATGAAGAAATCTTTTTTGATTTGGCCATCGATGATATTCAGAGAGCCGCTGATTTATTTTTTCCGGTTTATGAAAAAACTAACGGCCTTGACGGTTTCGTCTCAATAGAAGTTTCGCCATTGCTGGCCTATGATACAGAAAGCACCATCCAGGCAGCAAAAGAAATACATAAAAAAGTAAACCGCCCCAATGTATTTATAAAAATTCCCGGAACCCCCGAAGGCTTGCCCGCAGTTGAAAAAGTTATTGAAGAAGGTATACCGGTAAATATTACCCTGCTTTTTTCTGCTGATCAATATATCAAAGCGGCTAATGCATGGTTAAAAGGTGTGGAAGCAAGGGCCGAAAAAGGATTGAATCCTGACGTAAAATCTGTTGCATCTGTTTTTGTAAGCCGGTGGGATAAGGCTGTGGCCGATAAAGTTTCCAGAGCACTGAGAAACAATGTAGGAATTGCAGTTATGCAAAAAACATATGTAGCTTATCTGAAATTTATGCAATCTGCCCGGGTGCAGAAGCTTATGAACCAGGGTGCATTGCCCCAGCGTTTGCTTTGGGCCAGCACAGGAACCAAAGATCCAAAAGCCTCGGATATTTTATACGTAAAGGAATTGGTGGCTCCATTTACTGTTAACACTATTCCGGAAAATACTCTTTTGGCCTTTGCCGATCATGGCGAAGCAGACAAGCTCATGACAAGATCCGACTCGGAAGCCGATATTATTTTTCAAAAAATGATGGCTTGTTCTGTGAACCATAAAACTTTAGCTGAAGAATTGCAAAAAGATGGAGCTGAAGCCTTTACCAAATCCTGGGAACATTTGATCGAAACCATAAAGAACAAAAAAAGTTCCCTGTAACGCATATATAAAAATTTGATTATGAGCCATATTGAAAACCATTTAACAGAGCTTCCTTCCTGGAAGAAATTAATTGAGCATTATGCACAAATACATAAACTGAACCTGAGGCAATTATTCAAAGAAGATCGCGACAGGGTTAACCGTTTCACAGTCAAGGATTTGGATATATATTTCGACTATTCCAAGCAAAGGGTAATGGGTGATACAATGGAATTACTAACCCAATTGGCCAATGAACGCGGGCTGAAGAAAAAAATCGAAGCTATGTTTTCCGGGGAAAAAATAAATACTACTGAAAACCGGGCCGTTTTGCATATTGCCCTGCGCGCACCCAAAGAAAAGTCAATTCTTGTTGATGGCCAGGACGTAATGCCCGGTGTGCATCATGTTCTGGAACGTATGGCTGCTTTTTCTGATAAAATAAGAAATGGTGATTGGTTGGGTCACACAGGTAAGCCCATAAAAAATATAATCAATATAGGCATCGGAGGGTCCGATCTGGGCCCTGTGATGGCCTATGAAGCCTTAAAACACTATGCTCCCGATGATATGAATTTTCGCTTCGTAAGTAATATCGACGGAAGTGACCTGGCTGAAGCAATATCAGGCCTTAAAGCAGAAGAAACCCTTTTTATTGTAGCATCCAAAACCTTTACAACCCTTGAAACCATGGTCAATGCCCAATCGGCCAGGGAATGGATTGTGTGCGAAATAAACGACAAAGAAGCTGTAAGTAAACACTTTATAGCTGTTTCGACCAATGAGGATGAAGTGAGAAAGTTTGGCATTGATACAGAAAACATGTTTGGATTCTGGGATTGGGTAGGAGGACGGTACTCCATGACTTCAGCCATAGGCATTTCTACCATGATAGCCATCGGGAAGGAAAACTATTACAGATTGCTCAGTGGTTTTCATGAAATGGACAACCACTTCCTTAACACCCCTTTCGAAAGAAATATCCCGGTAATTATGGGTTTACTGGCTGTCTGGAACAACAACTTCCTGCAAAGCGACACACAAGCTGTACTGCCTTATGATAATTACCTGAAACGCTTTCCGGCCTATCTACAGCAGCTTACGATGGAAAGTAACGGAAAACAGGTAACACAAAACGGGCAAAGGGTAAACTACCAAACCGGCCCCGTTTACTGGGGCGAACCAGGCACCAACGGGCAGCATTCGTTTTACCAGTTAATCCACCAGGGCACCAAAATAATTCCCTGCGACTTCATCGGTTTTAAAGAACCCTTAAACCCATGGCCCCTGCATCATGACTACTTGATAGCCAATATTATAGCACAAGGCGAGGCCCTTGCTTTTGGAAAAAACCGGGAAGAGGTTGAGCAAGAAGGAACTGAAGCCCGATTGGTAAACCATAAAATTTTTGAAGGAAACAGACCATCTTCCACATTTATTTTACCAAAACTAACCCCTGAAAATCTGGGAAAACTTATCGCCATGTACGAACATAGTGTTTTCGTTCAAGGGGTTATCTGGGATATCAACCCGTTTGATCAAATGGGAGTTGAACTTGGAAAAGTGCTCGCCAAAACGATTATCGACGAAATTCAAGACTCCAAAAAATCTTTGATCCATGATGACTCTACCAATGCATTGGTAAACCTTTTTCGTAAAAGGTAGAAACATGAAAAGATTCGGGCAGGAGATTTCCAATCGTAAAAAATTGTTTAAACATATCAAGACAGCCCTTTTTGTGGGCATTATCCTGAACATTATCAACCAGCAAGACCTGATATGGGGTTTTTATTGGCATGAGTTGCAAATCTCAAAAATGGTTATGACATTTTTTGTTCCCTTTGCTGTATCGGTGTATTCTGCGGCAACAAGCATTCCTTCCATAGATCAGGGTCGTAAAGGCCTTTCGAAGTAAAAAGCTTTACTGATAATTTAAGAATTCTTTTTTCGTCAGGAATGATATAAATCCCGTCTGATAGGACAGTAAATGCAATTGAAACAAATAAACAAAACTATTATGTTACGTTTAATATCATTACCTGCTCTAATCTTACTGTTCTACTTTGCTGCTATCGGCCAAAACCCAACTACCATCCAGGTGGGTTCAGAAGAATTTTATCAACTTATATCTGAAGGCGAAGGAGTTCTGCTGGATGTGCGCACCGAACGGGAATTTCAAAACGGGCATATCGAAAATTCCGGACAGCTCAATTTTTATGCCCGCGATTTCCGTCAAAGCTTGTTGCTCCTTCCCAAAGACCAACCCGTTTACCTTTACTGCAATACAGGCTGGAGAAGCAATATCGCGGCATCTTACCTGATCCGCAATGGCTATACAAAGGTGTACAATCTGGAGCACGGGATCATGGAATGGGAACAGGCTGACTTTCCGGTAACTATTGACCCCGATGCCCAACCCGAAACAGATGACCAGTTTTTAACTTCCGAATTCAATGCTTTAATTCATCAGGATGAATTGGTCTTTATTGATTTTTATGCTCCATGGTGCGGCCCGTGCCGGCAAATGATGCCCATGATTGATAGCCTTACAATAGAATATAAAGGCAGGGTAAACATTGTAAAAATTAACGCCGATGCCAGCAAGCGCCTTATGCGCGATATTCAGTTGGTTTCTGTACCCTACCTGGTGCTGTATCAAAACGGAAAAATCCTTTTTGAGCACAAAGGTATGATAGAAGAACAGGAGCTGGTAGCAATTCTTGAATCACATTACAACAGCTGGAAAAATGGAAAATAGAACACGTATTCAAAATATTCCTGATACCCAAAAAAAACGAATCGTTATTATCGGTGGCGGATTTGCAGGCCTTGAACTGGCTAAGAAATTATGCACCAAA
>JAHYJP010000356.1 GCA_019429055.1 Bacteroidales bacterium | reverse complement strand
CTGATTATAATTTCATTAAACAGGTCAGATGGAGCTCGCTATCAGACTTTATTGCCGATAACCAACTTTAGAGTTATATAATTATCATCATATGTGTAATTAGTATTTTCATGGCTCGGTTCATCAAGGAAAAGGGGAAAAACAAATTAAAAATAAATGATAAATATTGCGCTGCAACACCCGTGTGGTTCTCACAACCACCACTGCGTGCAGCGCCCTGAATCATGCGGGGTGCATGATTCTACAAATGTTAAGCTCCTCCGGAGCAGTCGGAATCATAAGAACCTGTCCCATTATTAAATCCAAATATTCAGGATAAGCATTGATTTATAAAAATAAAAATCAAATCATGCAGCCCGTAGCACCCTTGCCTCGTAGGGAAGGGATGGGGATGGGTCAAAGAGAATAAAAAATTCCAATCACAAAGGAAGATTCTGGCACTCCGGTCCTGGAGGATTCACGGTTTTATACAAGTAAAATGTAGTGGGGGCAAGGCTCAAAGTCACACTCTTACAAATAATTAAGGCTTAAAATTGTAAAAATTGTCATAATAACCTTTTACTAATAATATTTTAACCAGGTTCAGAAATAAATACGGAGTTGAAGAACTTGTAACAATCAATCCGGAGAATTTGCATATTCTTTTCGAACCAGTCCGCAGTTAAGCATGAAATAATATTTGCCTTTTTTATTTCTTCAATCCATACCCCGATTGTGCCAATCATTCCATAAATTTGCAAAAGAAACTCACGGGTTGAAATGGCAAAAAAAACACTCTTCAGGGTTGAATTTGAAACGGATTTCCGTGTCGTGGGTGTTTTTTGTCCGGAAAAAGATTACCGGTTCTGCTGGCTGCTGAACAACAAGCTGGATTTTAACTTCCGCCGTGCACCCGATTTTACCGATATCACGGGAAAAGGTAAAAATGCTGAACTGCATTCGGTGTATCTTTACGAAAGGGAATCATTACAGCGCACTTATTTCCTGGTAAATAACCGATCCAGTGAAGACAGTCGTCTTTTTAGCAATCCTGCCGGACTTGATTTTCTGTTGCTGGTTAAGGCGGATGATTCACGCTTCGATTACGACCAGCTTCTGAAAAAAATCCGCGCACTGCCCCAGGTTACCGCCGCCTATATTCTCGATGATGCTTTGGGCAAGAGCAAAGATTTTTTCCTTTATGATTTTGAAGTGTATTTATCCCAAACGGCGAAAATTTAAGCCGTTAACCGTTATAATTAGATTCCAATGAATAAAGCTACTTTCAAATCAGTTCAGTTTGATATAATCATCTGAAAGAAACATCAATCCTGTCTTATCATTTTATATATTTCAGCCCACGAAGGTTCTTTTCCGCTTATAAGTATAGATATCCTGAAAATTTTTGCAGCCAGTCTTCTTAAAAAGTAAAATGTCAGACAAAGCAAAAGGAATGAGCCTGGTAGTTGCCACCATCCCACCTCAGTGGAAACCCAGCGCATTGGCATAGCTGATGCTGATGTCAGCGGGAACCATGATAAAAATACAGCCAGGTGGTTATCCGGGTCAACTACTACAAGAATAGCGGTAGCTGCGAACAATGTAGGAAGCATCATTACAGAACTTTTGCCGGAATTGTTAGGGTCTGTAATTGCAGAAGCCAGGGCCGCCATAATTGAATTCCACATCAGAATTCCCATCATGGTAAAAGCAAAGAACAGGAT
>JAHYJP010000355.1 GCA_019429055.1 Bacteroidales bacterium | reverse complement strand
TTGAGCAAAATATAATCAACATCAATTTAAGCCATATTTCTTATTATAAAAATCTATGACTTCAGGCCATTTTACTATTTTTAGGCGCAACTATCCTGTCGAAGTCCTGAAAACCGTTTGATTACGCTGCTTTTATAGCATTTTTCATATGACTTGATATTTTCTGCTTGATGGCCCTATTGAAATAGTATATAATTCCGCATAGAATTGGGAAAATTTTTACCTGTATTTTATGTGGGATAGTGCCAATGACATTCCAGGGAAAAGAATTCACGCAAGGAATGAAACAACTCGTTGTTAATTTGAAGCAACGCTATGATATTGAAAGGCGCCAAAAAAATTTCAAAGCGGCCTGGGCTATAGAGCAAACAGCAAAAGGATTAGGTATAGGTGAAGCCACAGTCCGCAGGATAATGGCCGAGTACAACAAGAATAAACAATTTATTCCACAAGACCGACCAAAATCACGAGGCCGTCCGGAACATATAGTGCCAAAAGAACTGCAGACAGATGTTCGACGGTATATTCGCTCTCAGAATTTAAGGGGTCAACATGTATCTGTTGAGCTTGTCCGCGAGCATTTATACAGCATAAGCCCTGAATATAGTTTTCCTGCCACAACCCTTTGGAGGGCTTTGAGCAGGTGGGGATTTACCTATGGAACAGGAAAACGTCGATCGGCCTTAAAAGAACGAGACTATGTAATCCTGGCCAGGAGAAGATATCTCAGGCAAAAACGCTTGAACCGAAAACCGGACGGAACATTTATAAGGCCGGAAGTATATCTTGATGAAACCTTCATCAATAAAAATCATTCGAACCAATTCACCTGGTATTTCGATGAGGATGGCCCGGAAGTGAACAAGCCATCTGGTAAGGGAGAACGTTTAATTATCGTTAATGCCATCACCATAGATGGATGGGTCAACAATGCCGGGCTGATTTTTGAAGCCACAAAGAAAACCGGCGATTACCATGGGCAAATGGATTGGGACAACTTCTCAAGATGGTTTGCAGAGCAATTGTTGCCCAACATCCCTGAAAACTCGATAATCATAATGGACAACGCGAGTTATCATAATGCTTCGGAAGAAACCTCTTTTCCAAAGTCTAATTCCACCAAAGAAACTTTACGAAAATGGTTAGACGACAAGGCAATTCCCTGGGGACAAGATTTGTTAAAGGCTGAATTGTATGCACTGTGTAAATCAGGTGAACCAAAGCCCGAATATAAAATTGACAAAATTGCCGAGGCTGCGGGACATTCTGTTTTGCGAACACCACAATACCATCCTGAGCTTCAGCCGATTGAAATGTGCTGGGGTATTGTAAAGAATTATATGGCTAAGCACTGTGATTTTACTCTCCGGAAATTGCGCAACAATTTGCCTTTAGCCTTTTCACAAGTCACTTCGGAAACATGCCGGAAGCTGATTGCAAAGATTGTAACTGAGGAAGACAGGTATTGGGATGAAGATGGGAAAATTGACGAAAATCAAGGTGTGGACATCAATTAAATCATAAAAAAATGATAGTTTTTTAATAAAAAGTGATATCAAGTCATATGAAAAATGCTATAGCTGTTTTTTCTCCTGGCAGCGCAGCCTTTTGATCTCTTTTTGCTGCAATATATGACCGAGAATCTGAATGTTGCGAGCCACAACGGCCAAAGCAACATATCGCTTAAAACCTTTAAGATCGGAAGAGC
>JAHYJP010000354.1 GCA_019429055.1 Bacteroidales bacterium | reverse complement strand
CAAATCTTTCACAATCAAGCGCTGTCTTGATCACATCCGGTACATTCCCCCCCCTTGCATTGCGCAAAGTGGCAATTTTATTGATGTTAACACTAAGCCTGGCCATATTCTTTGTTTTGGTTATTATCCATAACAAAACTATAAATTTCCGATGGGTTGTTGCCGGTTTTTCTGATATCTTTCCGATCTTTGAAACAATTATGAGGGTTATAATACAAAGGGTATCGGAAGCCAGTGTACGGATCATCGACTTGGAAAAGGGCCGGATTGGAAAAGGCCTGCTGATTTTACTGGGAATTGAAGAAAATGATCATCCGGAAGATGTGGAATGGCTTTGCGGAAAGATTGGCAGGCTGAGAATATTTAATGACCAGGATGGGATTATGAACCTCTCTGTGAAGGATATCGATGGTGATATACTGGTCATCAGCCAGTTTACCCTTCATGCGAGTACCCGGAAGGGTAACCGGCCTTCTTATATCCGCGCGGCCAGGCCTGAAACAGCCATACCGCTATACAATCAATTTTTGGAGCAACTGGGAACCGGGCTGGGCAAACCGGTGCAATCAGGGGAATTCGGGGCCATGATGCAGGTGAGCCTGGTCAATGACGGCCCGGTAACCATTTTTATCGATTCAAAATTGAAAGAGTAAAAAAAGCCCCCTGCATCACTGCGGGAGGCCAAAAACCAAATTAATTAAAGAAAAATCACTTCTTATCGGGACATGCGGATGCACAGCTTGACTTGGTCGTTGCGCAACAATCTGCGGAAGCTGTAGTAGATTTATCCTTACATGAAGATGCTTTGTCTTTTGCACAACAATCTTTTCCGGACTTCATTTCAGCCTTGGAATCTTTCGCCTCCACGGCTTTCTTTTCATCTTTCTTAGGATCTTTGTCGAAATTCACCATTTCGACACTCATGGATGAAGCTACGACAGTCTGAATGCTGATAACGCCGAAAGCTACGAAGCCAAAAATTGCAAGAGCGAGAACGAATTTTTTCATACTTTTGATATTATAAGTTTAACATTAATTTCATTGGACAAATATAATCCATATATGGAGCGCAAGTTGTTAAACGACTGTTAAATACTGTTAATGATTTGTTAAAAACCATTAAGCCTCAACTATCAGCGATACATTTGATACCATGAATATAATCATATTCAGGCTGATCATAATTCTTAACTCCATTGCATTGCTTGGAATTTTCTTCACCCAGTTTTATTGGGTAAGAGAGGCTTATTTGCTGAAAGAAGAACAATTTGACAACAGCGTAAGGATTGCATTGAAGGGAGTGGCGAACCAGATGCTGAATTATGAACTGAAAATGAATAAAAGATTGGTCAACGATGCAGTTCAGGATACACTGCCGGTAATACCGGATGTCAGGAATATTCAAAAAGGGTTGCTCGGTTTTAAAATCAATGAAGAGCTCAGTTGCATGCAGGTAGGGCAAAACTATGAATATGCCATTATTGATGTCAGGGACCAAACCTTTATCACAGGCAATTTCGAAAAATTCCGGAAGGAGCTGATTACTTCCCGGCACCAGCTTCCCATGACCGGATTCAGTGACTCCGGGCATATGATCATGTCGGTGTATTTTCCGGTTGAACGAAACCTGATCTTCACGAGAATGTTGTACTGGTTGATTCTGTCGGTGGTCTTCGCCGTTCTCCTGATCCTGGGCTTTTTTTATACAGTTTATTTCT
>JAHYJP010000129.1 GCA_019429055.1 Bacteroidales bacterium | reverse complement strand
GTCTTCCTTCTTTTCTGAAAGCTCTTCAAGTTCCATTTTTGCCATTTCGCGAAACTCCTCGTCCTTTTCGGTTGAGAGGATCTCTTTGGATGATTTGATATTTTCTATTACATTCTTATATTCATGGTAGGCATCCACAATCTCCTCCAGATCCTTATACTCCTTGTTGAGCTGAATGTATCGCTTCATATCGGCAATAATATCCGGATCGGTTATCAATTGCGAAACTTCCTTAAACCTGTTATTTATGGCTTCAAGTTTTTCTAATAACATAATCTTCTAAAATTTGATATTTTCGGGGATTAACATCAGAAAAGAAATCAATCCTTAGGCTATCAGTAAAATAGCCTGCAAAATTACTAAAAATCAACAGTATTACAATTCATAACTAAACTTACCTTGGGTGGATTCAATTAAAAGTTTCCTGCCTTTATGCTCCGTGCAGTAACCTATGACTTTTGCATCAAGATCAAATGATTTGCAGATATCAATAATGGCTGATGCATACTTTTCTTCAAGATAAATCTCCATCCTGTGCCCCATATTAAATACCTGGTACATCTCCTTCCAGTCGGTTCCGGATTCTTCCTGTATCATCCGGAATAAAGGAGGGGTATCGAACAGGTTATTTTTTACAATCAACATATCATCAACAAAGTTCAGAACTTTGGTTTGTGCACCACCACTGTTGTGAATCAGTCCATGAATTACCTGTCTGCAATGTTTTAATATCTCAGCCATAACGGGCGCATAGGTCCGGGTGGGTGATAATACCAGTTTCCCGGCATCAATGCCATCCAGGCCATCTATTTTGTCGGTGAGCAGCTTTGATCCTGTATATACAACATTTTCATCAAGAGAGTTATCATAGCTTTCGGGATATTTTTCAGCATACACACGCGAAAAAACATCATGACGGGCCGAAGTCAGACCATTGCTTCCCATACCACCGTTATAGGAGTTTTCATAGCTGGCTTTTCCGAAGGATTCTATACCGATAATCACATCGCCCGGTGCAATTTTATCATTTGCAATGATTTCTTTTCGTGGCATACGAGCCGCAACTGTTGAATCAACAATAACAGTTTTTACAAGATCGCCCACATCAGCTGTTTCACCCCCGGTGGAAATGATATTGACACCATGCTGGCGCATGTTTTGAATAAATTCTTCGGTTCCGTTAATGATGGCAGCAATTACTTCCCCGGGAATCAACAACTTATTGCGGCCTATAGTAGATGAAATCAGAATCTGATCGGTAATACCAACACACAGCAGATCATCAAGATTCATAACTATAGCATCCTGCGCTATTCCCTTCCACACGGACAAATCGCCTGTTTCTTTCCAGTACAGGTATGCCAGTGATGACTTGGTGCCTGCACCATCGGCATGCATTACATTGCAGTAATCAGGATCACCTCCCAGAACATCAGGAATAACCTTGCAAAACGCTTTGGGATACAATCCCTTATCCAGATTTTTTATAGCCTTATGCACATCTTCTTTACTTGCCGAAACCCCGCGTCTGTCGTATTTTAATTTATCTGTCATTGCATTCAACTTTTTTCTGCAAAAATAAACATCCCTGATATCATAAATACCAGGGATGCAGTTTTATTTTCAAAACATTACTGATTTCTTAAGTCAATCTGAACCGGACCTTCTTCTCTAAGGGCATCCCCGGGGTCGAAGTCTTCACTAAGCACCCTGAACTCTGTTCTTCGGTTCAACTGATGAGCCACATCTCGGTTCCGCTCTGTGGGAAGTCTGTTTATGTATGCTTCTGTGAGTATCACGCCAGCTTCAAACCGGAAACCATCTCTCACAATCGTTTTATCAATGGTTCTGGGTACTCTTTTACCATAGCCCACTGCTACTAATCTGGCAGGATTTATACCACGTTCAATCAGATAGTCAACTACCGACTGAGCCCGGCGTTGCGATAAGGTATCATTTACTGCATCGGTACCACGGCTGTCGGTGTGTGAAGCCAGCTCGATTATGATCTCCGGATTATCCTGCAAGGTTGTGATCAGCCCATTAAGCGAATCCTGGTATTGCGGTAAAAGTTCCCATCGGGCAAAATCATAAAGAATTTCCGGTAATTCGATTGGTTTGTCGGGAATAGGTTCAAGGGAGAAATCATTGACAAAATCGCGACTTCTTTCAATGCCGATAGTTGACTGCTGGCTTCTGACATTAAAGTACTTTTCTTTACTGACGAGAATTTCATAAACCGTGTTTTCCCTTATCCTTGCTTTGTCAAAAAAGTATTCACCTGAAGGGTTTGTTTCGGCCTGTGCAAATGAGCCATCGGATCCGACAAGCTGTATCTGTGCTCCGGGAATAACCTGTTTGGTACTATCATCTCTTACGGTTCCAGCCATTGTAAATTCAACCGGAGGAATCATAAAAGTGAAGATTGCATCTCCTCTGGAGCCTCTTTCGGTTCGGTTAGATGAGAAGAATCCTGATTCGGTTTCTCTCCTGAATACGATACCAAAATCATCTGCCTGGCTGTTGATGGGAGTGCCCATGTTAACAGGAGTACTCCAGCCATCGGGCCCGCGAACAGAGTAAAAAATATCAAAACCTCCAAGTCCGGGATGACCATTGGATGCAAAGTATAATGTACCATCTTCTCTCACATAGGGGAACATTTCATCGCCGGGAGTATTGATTTCAGGGCCCAGGTTACGTGGATTCACAAAATCACCTCCTGCCCTTTCACGTTCTGCCACCCAAATGTCTTTTCCACCCTTGCCTCCGGGCAAATCAGAAACAAAGTACAGGCTCATTTCGTCGGGACTGATGGCGGGATGGCCAACAGAAATTGTACTATCGGAAATAAGATTCAGCTCAGTGGGTTCTCCCCAGTCGGCGCCGCGTCTTTCTGATCTGAAAATTCTGCAACCCAGTTCCTTGTCGGGCAAAGACTGGCATCGTGTAAAATACATTTCTGTAGCTGCAGAATTTACTGAAGGAGCACCTTCATTGAATTCAGTATTAACGGGGCCTTCATCGAGCAATACGGGGTTACTCCAGTCACCTCTTCTGTCCTGGTAAGCAACAAAGAGTGATGTGAAATTCTGCCCTGTCCAGGGGTCTGTATTGGTTCCTACTGCACCATCGCGCGATGATGTGAAGATCAGAATACTGCCACGCTGGTCACCAAAAGCCGGGGCAAAATCATCCTGCCGGGAGTTGAATATCCTTTCGAAGCTAACTTCATAAAGTCCCGGGGTTTCCATAAGCTCTTTTGCAATTTCCACAGAACGGATGCCCCATTCGCCGCGCCAGTCATCGGGTACTTTTTCCTTATAAAGTTTAAATTGCTCAAGTGCATCTTCATGCTTGCCGTTTTTCAACATTGCATCTGCCAGGTAAAAAATGGCTTTCGGATCAGGATAATTTCCTCTTACAGCACGGCGAAAGAATGTTTCGGCCCTTCGGTAGTCATTCATATACATATAACATAATCCTTGCTGGTAAAGGATCCGCACTCCTTCCCTTCTGTCTTTTCTTCTTACACGGTTATATGCTCTGCGATACTGGTCTACAGCCTTGCTGTACTGGCGTAGTTCAAATGCATTATCGGCACGCTCAACACGCCGGTTTTGTGCTTCAGCAGTATCCGGCAGAAAGAAAAAAAGCAGGGAAATAAAAAACAGGAAGAACAATTTCTTCATAAAGAATGAGAAGGTATTAAGAATTTACACAATCTGTTTTGACACAATTAATTTGTTCCGGACGTATCTTTTTAACGTAAAGTGCATAATAAAATTGCAATAGGGTGCCTTCAAGGAACTATTTTACTTTATCATCGTTATCCTGTTCTTTCTCAACAGTAACATCAGGTTCATCATTTATCTGATTATAGGGATAAGGTAAATCATCTTCATTGTTTTCTGCAACTGTATCAGCCGAATCTTCATTGCCTTCAGGTGCATTATCAGCGTTCCCATGAATATCAGCTGCTTTGTTTAAGCCTTTACTGAATCCTTCAATGTCTTCCTTAACCTGTTTTACAGGGTTTTCAATTTCATCGGAATAACGATTGATTTCGGCATTGATATCGCGTTGCACCTTTTTTATTTCATTAATGCCTTTACCGAGAGTCCTTGCAATTTCAGGTATCCTTTTGGGACCAAAAAAGATCAGGATAAGCAAGACGATAATAAAAATTTCGCCACCGCTTATACCAAAAAGTAATATGGAAAAACCCGGGATACTCATAGCATTCATTTACCGGCAAAGTTAAAACAAAGCATTTAATAAATATCTTTTTTAAACCAATTTTTAGCCATATTTAATAGAGATAGCCGCCCCGGTAAGGTGACGGCTATCTCTAAGTTTTATAACAAATCAATTCTATTTTTTTGCTTTTCTCTTACGTTGACTCATTATAAGATCGTAAGCAATAGGTGTAGCATTAAATAGTGATGAGTAAGTACCAATAGCAACACCCATCATAAGTGCAAATGCAAATCCACGAATTACTTCACCACCAAACAGGAAGATAATAAGCAATACTGCCAGGGTAGTACCTGAGGTATTGAATGTACGTGAAAGCGTTGCATTAAGGGCATTATTGATATTGGTTTTCAGATCACGTTTCGGATAAAGCATAGTATTTTCACGTATACGGTCGAAAATGATAACCGTGTCGTTGACCGAGTAACCGATAATGGTAAGAATTGCCGCAATAAATGTCTGGTCAATTTCCATGGTCCACGGCACAATGTTATACAGCAGAGAATAGAGTGAAATTACAATCAGTGAGTCGTGTGCCAGGGTTGTAAGACCACCCACTCCAAACTGCCACTTTTTAAACCTGGCCGCAATATACATAAAGATGATAATAAGAGCAATGGTAACACTGATTACCGCCCCACGTTTAATGTCTGCTGCAACGGTTGGCCCTACTTTTTGTGAACTCATGCGGCCAATGATCTTATCAGCATCATCAGATACAAATTCATTGAAAGTAATGGGCGAAGCAAAGTATTCCTGGATACCTTCAAATAATCTTCTTTCTGCCAGTGAGTCAGCAATTGTTGACTCATCATCAATAAGGAAAGTTGTTGTGATCTTAACCTGGTTGCTTGGGCCGAAAGTTTTTACCTCAGGTGCTTCATCAAAAATATTGGTAAGGGTTGAGCGCATTTCAACCGTATTGATATCCTGGTCGAATCTTACAACATAAGAACGACCACCTGAAAAATCAACACCATAGCTCAATCCTCTTACAACAAGAGATCCAATACCAATAATGATAACGATGGATGAAATGATGTAGAACTTTTTACGAACACCGATAAAGTCGAAGTTTACTTTAGTAAGAACATCCCTTGAAATTTTGGAGTCGAAATTAATGGTCAGGTTCTTCTCAATCCAGTAAGAGAAAATCAATCTCGAAAGGAAGATGGCAGTAAATAATGATGAAATGATACCAATGATCAATGTGGTTGCAAAACCCTGCACCGGTCCGGTGCCGAAGATGTAAAGAACAACACCTGTAAGCAAGGTGGTAACGTTACCGTCAATAATAGCTGAATAGGCATTTTTATAACCATCTGAAATGGCCAGCTTTTGCCCCTTACCGGCTCTTAACTCTTCAAGGATCCTTTCGTAAATGATTACGTTGGCATCAACTGCCATACCGAGTGTAAGCACAATACCAGCAATACCCGGCAGCGTGAGCACAGCGCCCAGTGATGCAAGCACCCCGAAAATAAAAAAGATGTTGGTAACAAGTGCAAGGTCTGATACAAAACCTGCCCGGTTATAATAAACGGCCATATAGATCAGCACGATAATGAAAGCTATAATGAAGGAAGTTAATCCGCTTGAAATAGCTTCGCGACCCAGCGACGGCCCAACAATAGCTTCTTCCACAATACGCGCCGGAGCAGGTAATGAACCGGCACGCAATATGTTGGCAAGGTCCTGTGCTTCCGGTATTGAAAAATTACCGGTAATTGAAGAACGACCACCTGATATCTCACTCTGAACTGTGGGGAATGAATAAACATAATCATCAAGAACAATAGCAATTGATTTGCCAATGTTGGCTGCTGTAAGCCTTCTCCATTCGCGTGCACCTTCACTGTTCATGGTCATAGAGATTTCAGCTGCACCTGTAGAAGGGTTGAAATCCTGACGGGCATCCACAATAACATCACCTGTCAGTGGCGGCTCACCTCGTGTAGGAACTTTAATAGCAATTAGCTGAAGTACATTTTCTGTTCTTCCCTGGGGTTTTACAGTCCACAACAACCGCATTTCCCTTGGGAAAAGGCTTCTGATATTGGGCTGGCGAAGTAAATTGTTTACCCTGGCAGTATCGGCTATGGCTGCACTTCCTACCATTGGACCATTGCCAAGGAAAGGCTGCCCGGTTTGGGGGTCAAGAACAATATTCATGTTCAGAACCGCAAATAAAGGATTCTGGCGCGCCATATCCTCGTCGATAGCGAGTTCTTCATCAATATCTGTTCCTAATAAATCAAGCAGATCTTCATCATCTGCAGGATCTTCAGAGAGAAGTTCATCAAGATCAGCATCATCTTCCACAACAGGTTCTTCAATGGAAATTTCCTGATCTTCTGTAACAACCTGGGCAGGCCCGGATGCAGTTTGACGAAGTCTTTCGTTGGCTTCAGCAAAGAAGGGATATAACTCAGAAAAATCGTAAGTTTCCCAGAATTCAAGCCGAGCGGTTCCCTGGAGTAATCTTCTTACCCTGTCTTCTTCTTTTATACCGGGAAGTTCTACCAGGATACGTCCTGATGTCTGTAATTTCTGAATATTGGGTTGTGCAACACCAAACCTGTCGATACGTGTACGCAGAATCTGGAATGAGCGGTCAATGGCATCATTTACTTCTCTGGAAAGCACTCTGAGAACTTCCTCGTTGGTAGAGTTAAAGTTGATCCTGTCGCGCATTTCGGGTGTGGCAAAGATAGCTGCAAGACTGGCATTGGGATCAGCTTCGCGGAAAGCTCTGCCAAATAATACCACAAAATCGTCGCGACTGCCGCGCTGGGCCTGGATAGCATTATTCATTGCCAATTGGAAAGTAGGATCCTGGCTGTTTCCTGATAATGCGCGGATAATCTCAGGCACGGAAATCTCCAGTGTTACGTTCATACCCCCTCTGAGGTCAAGACCCAGGTTAATTTCCCTTTCCTTAACATCCTGGAAGGTATATTTTCTGATACCCAGGTTAAATACTACCTCATTCATCATGGAATCCAGATAGAAACGTTCATATCTGTTTCTTAAAGAATCCATTAAAACCAACTCGACAAGTTCATCGCCACCTGATATTTCCCTGGCAATAGACTGAACCCTCTCGCTGCTGGCGTATGCCTTTGCTTTACGTTCAACCCTGGTTGAGAAAAACGTAAACGACAGCTGGTACAGGCATACCAAAGCAAATGCAATGGCAAAAAACCGAATTAAACCTTTGTTCTGCATGTTATCTGTTTTTTAAAATTAAATTGTTGCTTCCGATTTTGCTATCAAAATTTTGGTTTTAAACAAAATTTGCCGGATATAATCTTTCTAAAAAGGGCTGCAAAGATAGAACTTCACAGGTTAATTTACAACGGATAAAATCAATTAATCCAAACTTTTTCCGGCTGCTTGTTTTTTATGACCGGTGGGTAAGCTCAAAATAATTGATTATTAAACGTTTTACGAAATCGACCGCAAATTTAGATTAATTTTTCCTCAAAGGGAAATAAAGCTTTTTCTTTTTATTTATGATGAGAAATTTTAAGCTTTGCTGACTGATTAAAGTTTTTAAACACTGAGCTCCAGGATGGCTTTTTCGTAATTAATTACAGCTTTGTATTTTTTCAGGATATCACCTCCAATAATGCCATCAATCCTGGGAAGATCGAATGCTGCGTAAGCTTTGTTTATATTCTCCATATCTATGAGTATTACTTCAAAATTCTCCAGGCTGCAATCACCCATTTGAAGTAAATCAATTTGCATGGAATAGGTATCAATTTTTGATGTTCCGATACCCATAAAGAATTTATCATAGATTTTCATTTCAGGGTTCCGGAAAATAGTTTTTGCCCGGGTTATATCGATAACAGTAAGTGTGGCACCTGTATCAATCAGCATATGGAATTTATACTTATTGAGTTCGCCCGTAACCATAATATGATATCCCTGGTTGTTGAAGGGCAGAATTTTTATGGGAATGGTGTATTTCAACTTATTAATTCATTGGAGGAGTCAATTACACATACTGTTAATGCATGCTATTTGTAAAACAGGCTTTCCGCGAGAGCAGAAAGCCTGTTTTATAACTTTCGCAATGGATCATTAGTTCAGCTTAAGTTCCTCAGTAATGATGTCCATACCTTTTCTAATGGCTTCTTCGTTGAGCGGAATTAGATGGTGATAACGTTCCGGAAGTACTTTCTTAAGACCCTTGATTACATTTTCCATTTCAATGATAGGTCTTATTTTCAGAAACCCACCTATAACGATCATGTTAAACACCTTGGTATTGTTCATTTTTACTGAAGCATCGTAAGCATCTATGGCGTAAATATTAATGTCGGTGCGTCGGGGCTTACGGGTCATACCATTGCGTTCATAAATAAGAAGTCCGCCGGGTTTTACAGCATCTTCAAATTTATCCATGGATGGCTGATTCAGTACAATAGCAGTATCGTATGTATTCAACACGGGCGAGCTGATTTGTTCATCGCTGATTATGGCTGTACAATTGGCTGTACCACCGCGCATCTCAGGCCCGTAAGAAGGCATCCAGCTAACTTCTTTGTTTTGCATAACACCGCTGTAGCAGAGTATTTGTCCCATTGACAAAACTCCCTGTCCACCAAATCCGGCTATAATAATTTCTTCGGTCATGATTGATATGTTTTTTTATTTTTCTTCTGGTACTTTAATATCTCCAAGGGGGTAGTACGGAAACATATTTTCTTCCATCCACTGGTTGGATTGAACGGGTGTCATTTTCCAATTCGACGGACAGTTGGAAACGATCTCCACAAAGCAAGTTCCTTTGTTCAGCTTTTGGTATTCCATAGCTTTTCTGATAGCCTTTTTGGCTTTTCGGACATTGCCGGGTTTGTGCACCGATTGCCTTGTAACGAAATAGGTACCGGGCAACTGGGCAACCAGTTCTGTCATCTTCAGAGGTGAGCCCATGGTTTTTATATCGCGGCCAAAAGGAGAAGTAGAACTTTTCATTCCTGCAAGAGTGGTGGGTGCCATTTGACCACCCGTCATACCATAAATACCATTATTGATAAAAACAATGAGAATATTTTCGCCTCTGTTGCAGGCATGTATGGTTTCGGCAGTACCGATAGCGGCTAAGTCGCCGTCGCCCTGGTAGGTAAAAACATACTTTTCGGGAAATACTCTTTTGATACCTGTTGCAACGGCAGGAGCACGACCGTGTGCAGCTTCCTGCATATCAACATTAAAATAGTAATAGGCAAGTACAGAACATCCCACGGGAGCTACACCAATGGTTTCATTTTGAATACCCATTTCATCTATAACTTCGGCCAGAATGCGGTGTGCTGTTCCGTGACCGCATCCCGGGCAGTAATGCATGATACGGTCGGTTAGTACGTCTGTTTTTTTATAAACAAGATTTTCGGGTTTTATTAGGTTTTCTGCCATGGGTTATCCTCCAATAATTTTTTGTTCTAATGCATTAAGAATTTCATCAGGGTTGGGAATCATACCTCCAAAGCGGCCAAAATGCTCAACTTTGGTTTTTCCGTTAACGGCAAGTTTTACATCCTCAACCATTTGTCCGGCATTCATCTCAACAGTTAAAATACCTTTTACCTGGTCTGCAATTTTGTTGAAAGCATCAACAGGAAACGGATAAAGCGTTTGGGGACGAAGCAATCCTACCTTATAACCTTTTGCCCTTGCCAGTTCCATTGCTTTGCGGGTTATACGCGCGCAGGAACCGAAAGCCGTAAGCAGGTATTCAGCATCTTCGCATTCGTATTCTTCGTAGCGTACTTCATTCTTCTCAACTTCGCGGTATTTGGCCTGGAGTCTCAGATTTACTTTTTCCTGTTCCTCGGCCTGAAGCTGAAGCGAAGTGATAAAAGTTGACGGTTTACCGTTTTTACGTCCGGTAGTTGCCCAGTCGTAATCGGGTTCAACACGCGGCATTTGCTCAAACAGCTCAACTTTTTCCATCATCTGCCCGATGATACCATCTGACTGGATCATAACAGGGTTACGATACTTAAAAGCAAGTTCAAAAGCAAGTTTGGTAAAATCAACTATTTCCTGAACACTGTTGGGTGCAAGAACAATAAGTTTATAGTCACCATGTCCGCCACCTTTTACCGATTGGAAATAATCAGACTGAGAGGGTTGAATGGTGCCCAGGCCGGGGCCACCACGAACCACGTTAACAACCACACAGGGAAGTTCTGCTCCTGCTATATAGGATATACCTTCCTGTTTCAGACTGATTCCGGGACTGGATGAAGAAGTAATTGCTTTTTTTCCGCATCCTGCAGCACCATAAACCATATTTATGGCAGCTATTTCACTTTCAGCCTGTAATACCACCATGCCGGTGCGATCTTCAGGCCTGTTGGCCATAAGATACTCAATCACCTCCGACTGGGGCGTAATGGGATAGCCAAAATAAGCATCAGCACCGGCTCTTATTGCGGCTTCAGCCAATGCTTCATTGCCTTTCATTAATTTTAATTCTTTCATTGTAATGCGTTATTTAAATAACTGAAAATCTTTTTTCTGAGGTTTCTATTTCTCCCGGTAAACAGTAATTACAGCATCGGGGCATACTATTGCACAATTGGCACATCCTGTACAATCAGAATTTACCTTTATGGCATAATGATATCCCTTGTTGTTTACCTGGGGAGCAAGGGCCAGCACTTCTTGCGGGCAAACTGAAATACAAACCTCGCAACCTTTGCATTTTTCTATGTCGATGACAACATCTCCTCGTTTTGCCATTGTTTAATTTTATTTTAGGGTGATAATAGATTTTAAACTAAAGATTCATTATTAGGGCAAATCTATAATTATTTATTTAATATTTGAAATAATTTGTAAAGAATTTTGACAATCCGGTTACAATCTATCATTTAATTGAAAATCAAATCTGTAGCTGTACAATTAGGATTTTTAAATGTACATGAAAATTTCAGGTTATCAGCAATACTAAGCTAATTTATAATCAGTTTAAATACTTTTCAGACATTTACTTACTACTAAATATTTAGTTGTCAATAATTACTGTAATTCACAATAACTTACAAAATAAAGCATAGATATATATGCAACAGGCTACAAAATAAAATCCTGATTAACTTGTTTTAAAATTAACGGTATTTCTTATTTTTGCCCTGAAGATGGAAAAAATCCGGACGATATTAAAAAATATGTTTTCTCTGAAAGTATTTCTGGGGATTATATTTGCTTTCCTTTTTATCATTATCGCATCCAACCTGGTTATTGTGCTGGTTTCCAACAAATACCTGTATGGCGATATTCATGATTTGCCTGCCGGCAAAACAGCCATAGTGCTGGGCACCAGCAGGTATGTAAAGGGTGGGGCTCCCAATTTCTGGTTTCATTACCGTATGAGCGCCGCTGCTGAACTTTACCATTCCGGTAAAATTGAATACCTGATATTAAGTGGTGATAATCGTTCGCGTTTTTACAACGAACCGGAGCAAATGCGCCGGGAGCTTCAAAAATATGATATCCCTGATAGTGTAATGTACCTGGATTATGCCGGTTTGCGAACCCTTGACTCTATGGTTCGCAGCAAAGAAATATTTGGCCAGGACAGCATAATTGTAGTATCACAAAAATTTCATAACCAGCGTGCCGTTTTCCTGGCTCGTCTGCATGGAATACATGCCACGGCATACAATGCCAAAAGTCCCGATGCACGTCAGGGTATTCGTACATACACCCGCGAGGTATTTGCCAGGGTTAAAGTTTTCCTTGATATCATTTCCGGAAAAAAGCCCC
>JAHYJP010000128.1 GCA_019429055.1 Bacteroidales bacterium | reverse complement strand
AAGTAAGGCTTCTGATAATTAAATGCATGCTTCAAGAAAGAAAACCAGATCGACATTATCCTAGAAAAACAAAGCAAGGCAAGTATAGTAAATACAAATAAAAGCATTAAGTTAGCACCATTACCTTTGAAGGGGGTTAGGGGGATGTAAAGGATTATGTAATCTGAAATCATAAATCATTAATGGAGTCACCAAAAGAGCGAATTACCAAAAAAGACCGTTTCAAATTTGTATTGGACTATTTTCTGAAACACCAGCCCATTGCCGAAACGGAATTAAAATATGCCAGCCCCTATGAATTGCTTGTGGCGGTGATTTTATCCGCACAATGCACCGATAAGCGGGTGAATATAATTACTCCGCCCTTTTTTGAACGTTTTCCCACAGCTGAAAGTCTGGCAGAAGCAGAGGTGGATGAGATCTTTCAATACATCCGCAGTTGTTCATACCCCAACAGCAAATCTAAAAATCTGCTGGGAATGGCAAAGATGCTTACCAATGATTTTAAGGGCGTGGTTCCTGATGATGTGAATGAACTGCAGAAGTTACCCGGTGTGGGAAGAAAAACCGCCAATGTAGTGGCTTCAGTTGTATTCAACAAACCCGCCCTGGCGGTAGATACACACGTATTCAGAGTAGCTGCAAGAATTGGACTTACCACCAATGCCAAAACGCCTCTTGAGACTGAACGGCAACTGGTAAAATACATCCCTGAAGACCTGCTGGCTATTGCCCACCACTGGCTTATTCTGCACGGCCGCTATGTTTGTGTGGCGCGAAAACCTAAGTGTGAAGAATGTCCGTTGAAAGAGGTTTGTAAGTTTTACCGGCGTCAGTCCTGAAACTGAAGTTCGCTTAAATTCCTGAACAAGCCTGTTTCTGATTCGAGCAACTCCTTGCGTGTGCCTTGCTCCACAATTTCTCCGTTATCCATTACAAGAATAAGATCAGCCTTTCGGATGGTGGAAAGACGGTGTGCAATTACGATGGAAGTACGGCCCTCCATAAGCTTTTCGAGAGCATCCTGCACCAGTCGTTCATTCTCTGAATCCAGCGAAGATGTGGCTTCATCCAGTATGAGTATTTTAGGGTCTTTTAGCACTGCCCGTGCTATGGCAATGCGCTGGCGCTGTCCGCCCGAAAGCTGGGTGCCCCGCTCACCCACCAGGGTATCTAATCTGCCGGGAAACTTGCTGATAAACTCCCATGCATTGGCTTTGCGTGCTGCATCTTCTATCATTTCGTCTGTTGCATCCGGTTTTCCGTAAGCAATGTTTTCACGGATGCTACCCCCAAAAAGAAAAATATCCTGTGGCACTATAGCCATCTGGCTTCTCAGCACTGAAAGGGGTATTTCACGATTGTCAATCCCGTCAAAAAGGATTCGTCCGGATGAAGGATCGTAAAGTCTGAGCAATAATGATACAAAAGTCGATTTTCCTGCACCGCTGGGCCCAACCAATGCAACAAGGGAATCGGGTTTAATTTCGGTATCAATGGATTTTAGCACCTGAAAGTCCGGCCTGTTGGGATAACTGAAGTTTACCTGTTCAAAAGTAACGCCGCCTTTCAGAATATGGTGAGGATCGCGCAGCGGAAGTTTACTGACCGGCTCCGGCAACTCATTAAATATCTCCATCAGGTCTTCAGTAGCCCCGATAAATTTCTGCACACGTGCAAAAACATCAGCCATGCCCCCAATAGTACCACCAATAAATACCGTGTATATCACAAAAGAAAACAGTTCACCGGTAGCCAGTTCACCACTGGCAAGCAGTGTGGAACCTCTCCATATCACTGCTACCATGGTGCCAAAAAGACCCAGAATGATGAAGGAAGAAAAGGCCCCGCGTAATTTACCGTTTTTAATTCCTGTTTGTGCTATTTCACGGGTTTTTATGCGATACCGGGCCATTTCAAAAAACTCATTGGTAAATGCCTTAACACTTTGAATTCCCTGTAAAGTTTCTTCCACAATGGTATTGGAATCGGCCACCTGTGCCTGGGCGAGTTTGCTAAGCTTACGTATATATCGTCCGAAAAAAACTACCAGCACTACCACTACCGGAACGATAGCCAGCATAAACAGGGTGAGTTTATAGGAAGTAACAAGCATTAGAGCTATTCCGCCAGTGATCACAAGCAATTGCCTGATAAATTCGGCCAGGGTTGTTGTGAGAGCATCCTGCAATAGGGTTATATCTGATGAAATTCTGCTGTTAAGCTCACCTACCCTTCTTTGCTGAAAAAACTTCATGGGTAATTTAATCAGGTGATTGTATGTGCTTTGGCGCAAATCGGCCAGTGTTTTTTCAGCCACACGCACAAAAAGAAATATCCTGAAATAGGAAAATACAGACTGTATGATCAGCACAATTGCAAGAATCAAGGCTATCCGGTTAATCTCCTGACCCAAAATCCCCTGGTTTCCCATTTCGACTATTTCGCCCAGCAGCTTTGGAAAAGCCAGGCTGGCCGCACTTGATCCCAAAAGAAACAACAGCCCCAGACTATACTCCCACCTGTAGGGCTTTAAATATCGGTAAAGCCGGAATAACCTGCGCAAACCTGTAAAGGTTATTTTCTTTTTCAGGGGTTCATCATTCATATCAAAAAATATTTTCTCTTCAATTAAAAACTTCTTCTAGAACACCTGAAGTGTAACTTATGTTGACGACATATCGGTTTTATTCACTCTTTCTGAAATGAAAATTTTCATCTTCAACCATTTCTGTGACGTTTTAAATCAATTTTATGATTATGTTTGAACATACTTAGTGATAGCTTAAAAACCAGGATTATGAAAAAACTTTACCACCAGTTAATTTCATTGACATTTGTGTTTATACTAATCAATTGTACTATGCAGGAAGAACCGGATTATGGTATCTTTTCCCATTCACAGGATGTGGGAAATTTGAAGCAAAAAGGCAAAACAGTTTACGATCCATCTACCGAAAAATATATTATTTCGGCCGGTGGCAAAAACATGTGGCAGGATACTGATGAGTTTCATTTCGTGTGGAAAAAAATAAGCGGAGACTTTATCCTTTATTCCAATGTAGTATTTGAAAGCGATGGCGTTGATGACCACCGCAAGGCCGGATTGATTATCCGTAAATCCCTTGATCCTTCTTCTTCATACGTAAGTGCCGCTTACCATGGCGATGGACTGGCATCCATGCAATACCGGCTCGAAGATGGAGAATTTACAGATGAAATCCGGCATCCGGAAAGTTTTACCAATATCCTGCAGCTGGAAAAAACAGGTAGTAAGATCAGGGTGCAGACATGCCGGCCGGGTGATCCACTGGCCAAAACAGGGGAATTAGAAATTGATTGGATGGAAGATGAGTTCTATGTGGGGCTGTTTGTATGTTCTCATAATGCCGATGTGGTTGAAACTGCCGTTTTCTCTAATACGCGGCTTTCTATACCGGTTGGGGAAGGATTTACTCCCTATCGCGATTTTGCGGGATCCAGAGTAGAGATACTGGATGTGGAAACCGGATTGAGAAAAGTTGTTTACGAAACGGATGATAATCTTGAAGCACCCAACTGGTCACCCGATGGCAGGTACCTCATCCTGAACGGGCGTGGCCTGCTCTACCGTGTGGATATTGACAGTGGTGTAAAGGAACAAATTGATACCGATTTTGCCACATCGCTCAACAATGATCATGGTATTTCTCCTGACGGTACTCAACTGGTTATCAGTCATCATGTGGATGATTTACCACCCGGTCAGAACTCTATTATTTTCACCTTGCCCATCGAAGGGGGCATTCCGGTAAGGGTAACCGAAAAGGGACCATCCTATTGGCATGGCTGGTCGCCTGACGGCAGATACCTCATTTACACTGCCCATAGAAACGACCAATGGGATATTTTCCGTATTCCTGTTGATGGGGGAGACGAAGTACAATTAACAAATAGCCCCGGACTGGATGATGGGTCAGAATATTCTTACGACGGAAAATACATCTGGTTCAATTCTGTGCGGACAGGCAGCATGGAAATATGGCGAATGAATGCCGATGGCAGTCAACCTTTGCAGATCACAAATGATGAATACCAGAACTGGTTCCCGCATCCTTCACCCGATGATAGCCGGATTGTATTCTTATCTTACCTGCCTGATGTGGCCCCGGGAGATCATCCGTACTATAAACAGGTTATGTTGCGGGTCATGGACACCGTTACCTTCAAGCCAAGAGTAATAGCCCATCTTTACGGCGGTCAGGGCACCATCAATGTCCCTTCCTGGTCACCCGACGGGAAGAAAGTGGCGTTTGTGAGCAATACATTAGCGGATTTATCAAAATGAAAGGAAATTCTCAGCCAATTTTGTACTGGTTGAGAAATTTTTCGGGGAAAGATTAATTGTCATTATCTAAAAGAAAAGTTAAGTATCCATGAAATGAATTATCCGGGAAATAATTAGATTTGCTCGTCGTAGTTTTTTTAGCAAAACTTTTGAGAAGAAAAATGAAATATCATGTAGTTCATGCAAAAAATCTTTTAAAGAGATTTGATTCATTGACTGTTCTGGACAATGTGAGTCTGGAGATTGCACAGGGTGATGTTTTTTGTCTTTTAGGTCCCAATGGAAGTGGTAAAACCACCCTGATCAATTGCATACTGGTATTATTAAAACCAGATAACGGAGTTATCAACATTTTTGGAAACAGTGATTTAGTTGAAGCAAAGAAAAGAATGGGTGTTGTTATGGAAGAGGATGGCTTTTACAGAGATATGAATGTGATGAAAAATATGCAGATCGTTTGCCTGATAAAAAATGCATCTTTTAATGAAATTCCCATCCTGCTGCAAAAATTATCATTGTGGGATCAAAGGAACAAAATGGTTAAGAAACTTTCGCAAGGAATGCGAAAACGACTAGCAATAGCATGCAGTATGGTTGGCAATCCCGATTTTCTGATCTGGGATGAGCCCTATAATGGTCTAGACCCAACAGGTTTTCAGTTTATGCGAAATTTGATCAGTGAGCTCAGGGAGCAGGGAAAAACGATTCTTATTTCCACACATTTACTTGATGAAGTGAAAAAAACCGCAACCAAAACTGCTTTGATGCATAAGGGAAAAATCCGGGAGGTTCTGGAAGTGAAAGATATATCTGAGAAGTATGGTAACATGGATAAATTCTACATGCATCATGTTCCGGAGTTATTCTGAAATAAATGAAATTTTGTGCGATGACGTTAGTTAATCTGGCCCGTATTGAATACATAAAGCTTTTTCGCAAATCGAATCTGTTGTTTTTTTTCCTGGCGGTGTATCTCTTTATTACACCTATAGGAAGAGGATATGATGAACTAAAAGTTATGGAAAACCCTGTTGCAGGTGATTTTTTTATGGCAATGGTGAATTCTTTTTCCATAATGGGACTTTTATTAATGGCTATTTTTATGGTCAACAACACCGGTAATGATTTTAATGAAGGTTCTTACCGTAAAGGTATTGCCATGGGTCTTTCAATTCAGGATTATTACAAAGGGAAACTTTTGTTAAGTGGATTTCTGAGTGTATTTGTTATTCTGTCGGTTTTATTAATATATCTCATTTTTACTATTTTCTTTTTACGGGCAGATGCCGTTGAAATACTCAAAGGAATTAACCCGGTAAGTATTTTGAATCAGTTTGTTGCTCTGACCGGTGCGGCATGCTTTGGATTGTTTTTCATCATGTTTTTCAGAAACCGTACGATTGGGCTTGTGTTTTTTCCGTTCTGGTTTATTACAGAGTTTATTGTTTATCTGCTTGATAAATCAGGAAGACAACGTCTCTTTGCAGAGTTTTTTCCGGGCATTTCATCCTATGAGTTATTTACCAGTCCGGATCTGGAGTTACAATCCTTGATGGTAGTCATCATTTACATTACCATATTCCTTACAATAGCCTGGTATGGATTGATTCTGAGAGAGGAGAAGGCCGGTTAAACCAACATCATGTTTCATCAAATTCAATAACGCTATTTTTCAAATTAATACAGTAGCTTTGCGGTCTTTGTCACAATATTTTTATAGATAAACGAGAACAATTCTTAATTTTCGTTGTTTCCGATGTATTAATAAACTATTAAAACGCGATAATTATGACCACACTTAAACCCGGAGACAAAGCCCCCGATTTCAAAGGAAATGACGAGAACGGAAAAGAAATCAAACTTGCCGATTTCAAAGGAAATAAACTGGTGATTTATTTTTATCCCAAAGACAGTACCCCCGGCTGCACATCGCAGGCCTGCAATCTCAGAGATAATTACGATGTATTGCTAAGTAAAGGATACAAGGTAGTAGGTGTAAGTGCCGACAGTGAAAAATCACACCAGAAATTCATTGAGAAATACAACCTGCCATTCCCGCTTATCGCCGATACAGAAAAAGAAATTCTGAACGCTTTTGGCGTATGGGGACCCAAAAAATTTATGGGCAAAACCTATGATGGTATTCATCGCACCACTTTTGTTATTGATGAAAAAGGAGTGATTGAAGAAGTGATCGACAAAGTAGATACGAAAAACCATACTACACAGATTATTCCTGCGTAAGGTTAATTCAAGCTCAAATAAATATTTTAAAACGGAAGTTCATCCTGAGCTTCCGTTTTTTTAATACTTTGGCAGTTTAGATTAATTTCATCTTTATGACAACATTGAGTAACATAAATGGCTAAGATTGTTATATTTGTGATAATAATTAAGTAAATGACAGACCGGGAACACATACTAAGTATCATAAGGGCAAGAAAACCTGAGTTTTCAAAATATGGAATAAAGGATATCGGTCTTTTTGGGTCATTTGCCAGAGATGAGCAAACTGAAACCAGCGATATTGATATACTCATTGATTTTGAACCAGGCAAGGAGACATTTGATAACTATATGGCTTTTTGTGATTACATTGAAACACTATTCAGGAATCAACGTGTTGAGATTGTAACTAAAAATGGACTGAGTCCTTATATTGGGCCTAAAATTTTAAATGAGGTGAAATATGTCTAAGGAACCTATAGAATACCTGAAGCATATTCGTGATGAATGTTCATATATTATATCTGTAATCACAGATCAGACCACCCTGGATGATTTCCTTTCGAATGAAACTCTTAAGCGCGCAATTGTGAGGAGTTTAGAAATTATCGGGGAAGCTACAAAAAAGATACCTGCAGATTTTAAGCTAAGATGGCAGAAAATCAATTGGAAAAACATGGCGGGTATGAGAGATAGACTGATTCATGACTACATGGGTGTAAACTATGTTATTGTTTGGGATGTTGTCAAAAACAAAATACCAAAACTACATAAACAAATCATTGAAGTGATTGAAAATGAATAATTTATTTAGGATTGGTTATTGTTGAAGGTTTTATTATCGGTTACACCCCTGTTTTTTTATCCCACAACTCAATATGCTCTCTTGATGAGTAGCGGACGCTTTCCCTTACAGCAATCTCAACAACGGTATTTCTGATTCTGTGCAGCCCTTCGCGGGTGCCACCCAGAGGCATCAGTATGATTTGATTTCGTTTTATTAAACCGGGCTTCAGGAAAAATTCTTCAATCTCATCCCAGTCTTCATGTTGGGCTACTACAAACTTAAACCAGGCATTGTCAAGCGATGAAAGATGTTTGATAATTACAGGCTGGTATCGCAGTTTGTCGGGATTGCCGCTGTGTTTGAGTTTGGGACTGTTGTTCCATACGTCGATCAGTCTGGCAAACTCCGGATCGGGCATCAGAGTGCACTCATTTTCAATCTCGGTGAAGGGCTTAAAGCCGTACCTCTCAACAAAAGCTTGCAGAAAAAGTGTTAGTCCCTTTTGCTGTTTCATGGGGCTTCCCCCGGTGAGTATCAGATGTTGTCCACTACGAAGTTTATTCACCAGGTCGGTCTGGTCAATCAATGTCCAGAGTTCTTCAAAGGTATAGGGATTTCCGGCTCTCCATACCTCTTTGGTGTCGCACCACCAGCAGTTTTGTGTACAATGCTGTACCCTGAGAAATGCAGCGGGTTGCCCCAGGTTTATTCCCTCTCCCTGTATGGTGTCGTAAAAGAATTCAGCAATTTCAAGATAAGGTTCTTTATCCGGTTTGGGTTTTTGAAATTTCGGGTGGGATCCTATGATGGTTTTAACAAACTTCATAATTGATAAATAACAATAAGGGGGATGAGTTTTTTCTAAGAAAATCTTTTTGTGTATTCAAACAATATGACTAGCTAACACTTCTCTTCATCATTTTGTTGACCGGGAAATTTAACGTGTGCCCTAACAAAAGTAAGCATTCTGTGATTTAAAATGTTTTTTCATAATTTTGATTGATGTTTCCATCAAAAGGATATCATTTCTTTTAAAAATCTCATTGATTGTATGAAGGAAAACCAGCAAATCATCATTAATAAAACGATAAATTTTGTAAAAAATGAATTGGCCGGTGCCGAAGGAGGTCATGACTGGTGGCATATCTGGAGGGTTTGGAATCTATCAGTGAAAATTGCAGAGTCCGAAAATGCCGATTTATTTGTAGTGGAACTGGGTGCTTTGCTACATGATATTGCCGATTCTAAATTTCACCATGGAGACGAAGCCCTTGGGCCGCAAAAAGCCCGGAGTTTTCTGGAATCTCTCGGGGTAGATGAATCTGTTATTGACCATGTGGTGAAAATTGTAGCAAATGTTTCTTTCAGTGCCGGTAAGGAAAAACAATCCTTCCGGTCAAAAGAGATGGATATTATTCAGGATGCTGACAGGTTGGATGCAATGGGTGCCATTGGGATTGCGAGAGCTTTCAATTTTGGCGGGTTCAAAAACAGGGAAATGTATAATCCTGAAATCAAACCCAGACATAATATGACCAAAGAAGAGTACAAAAAAAACATTGCACCCACAATCAATCATTTTTATGAGAAGCTTCTTCTATTGAAGGATAAAATGAACACCGATACCGGGAAAAAAATGGCCATTCAGCGGCACGAATATATGGAAAAGTTTTTGGCCCGGTTTTACCAGGAATGGGAAGGAAATATTTAAAGGTTAGTGATTTTATAAGTTGGAAAGTCATAAGATTTTTCTTTATATAAATCCCCAAGTGACTTTATTGCAAGCTGTTGTAAGCCTCAGCATTTTTCCTGAATTCTTTTTATAATTTGAAGGTGTATTTAAAAATTTATATGGTAATTTTGCCTCTGTTGGTTGAATTTTTTGTATATTTAACAAAACGATATTTCTGAATTTTCATATTAAGTGAGCTTATGAGCAAAGAAAAAGAGAATGAAAAAAATGTGAATGCCGAAAAACTGAAGGCATTGCAACTTACCATGGATAAGATTGAAAAATCCTATGGTAAAGGTACAATAATGAAACTGGGCGATTCGCCGGTGGTGAGTATAAGCAGTATTTCTTCGGGAAGTATTGGCCTTGACCATGCATTGGGAATTGGCGGTTTCCCAAAGGGACGTATAGTTGAGATTTATGGACCTGAATCCTCTGGTAAAACAACCCTGGCTATTCATGCTATTGCTGAAGCCCAAAAGGCAGGTGGCATAGCAGCATTTATTGATGCAGAGCATGCATTCGACAGCAGTTATGCCCGTAAACTGGGTGTAGATATTGATAATCTGCTGGTATCACAGCCCGATAATGGTGAGCAGGCACTTGAAATCACCGAAAACCTTATACGGTCTGGTGCCATTGATATCATTGTTATTGACTCGGTTGCTGCACTTACACCCAAAAGTGAAATTGAAGGCGAAATGGGCGACAGCAAAATGGGGCTGCAGGCCCGCCTGATGTCGCAGGCTCTGAGAAAACTGGCCGGTACTATCAGCAAAACCGGTTCCTGCTGCATCTTTATCAACCAGTTGCGCGAAAAGATCGGTATCATGTTTGGCAATCCCGAAACAACTACCGGTGGTAATGCGCTGAAGTTTTACTCTTCCGTAAGGTTGGATATTCGCCGGATCTCCCAGATCAAGGAAGGCGATAGCGTAACAGGTAACCGTGCAAGGGTTAAGGTTGTGAAAAATAAGCTTGCACCACCATTCCGCCAGGCCGAATTTGATATTGTTTATGGCGAAGGAATTTCCAAAACCGGAGAGATCATCGACCTTGCTGTAGATTACAACATCATAAAAAAAGCCGGCTCATGGTTCAGCTACGGTGATACCAAACTTGGGCAGGGCAGAGATGCTGTTAAGAATCTGCTGACTGACAATCCCGAACTGGCCGAAGAAATTGAAGCCAAAATCATTGAAGCACTCAAAGCAAAAAAATAATTTTTGAATCTTGAAAAGATTTTAAACAAATGGTCAGATGGTTTCTAATCCGTCTGACCATTTTGCATATTTACTCTGCGCCTTCGTGTCTCTGCGGTTCATAATCCAGCAACACCACACTCTCCACATGCTGCGTGTGCGGAAACATATCCACAGCCTGAACTTTTTTTACCCTATAACTGTCTGATAAGATTTCAATATCACGTGCCTGGGTTGCCGGGTTGCAGCTAACGTACACGATTTTTTTTGCTTCAGATGCTTTTATTTGTTTCAGAACATCGGGGTGCATACCTGCACGCGGCGGATCGGTAATGATCACATCAGGTTTGCCGTGGCGTTCCATAAATTCGGGGGTTAAAACCTTTGCCATATCTCCGGACTCAAAAACCAGATTATCCAGTCCGTTAATGGCTGAATTTTCCCTTGCATGTATTACAGCTTCTTCAATGTACTCAATACCTGCCACTTTTTTTACCTGCCTCGCAACAAAATTGGCTATGGTACCTGTGCCGGTATATAGATCATAAACCATTTCGCTCCCCTTTAGTCCTGCGAAATCCCTTGCAACTTTATAGAGCTCATAGGCTTGCCGGCTATTGGTCTGGTAAAATGATTTGGGACCAATCTTGAATTTCAGTCCTTCCATTTCTTCTGTCAGATAAGGTTTTCCAGCAAAATGAACCGGCTCAAGATCAGCAATACTCGAGTTTTGCTTATCATTGATCATGTAATGAATGGAAATGATTTCAGGAAAATTCTGTTGTGCAAAATTCAGCAATCTTTCCCGATTTTCTTCTTCACCAGAAAAAAGTACAAGGATGAGCATAAACTCTCCCTTTTCATTGTTGCGGATGATGATATTGCGAAGTAAACCGCTTTTAGTCCTGAAATCGAAGAAGTTAATATTGTTTTTAATTGCGAATTCTTTTATTCCGAGCCTTATGTGGTTTGATGGTTCGGGTTGGAGCCAGCATTTTTTAATATCAAGCACCTTGTCATAGAAACCGGGAATATGATACCCCAGTGCTTCAGGATTTGAAATTTCTTCACCACTTTGAATTTCATCAGGGGTTAGCCAACGGCGGCTGGCAAAAGTATATTCAAGCTTATTGCGATAAAACTGTGTTTGTTCAGAACCCAGAATGGGAATGAGGTCAAATGGATAATTAACCTTGCCAATGCGCTCCAGGTTATCAGTAACCTGTTTTTGTTTATATCTGAGTTGTTCGTCATAACTCAGATGCTGCCATTTGCATCCGCCGCAAATGCCAAAATGTTCGCAAAAGGGTTCGGTACGCGATGCTGATTTTTCATGATACCGGATGATCTCACCTTCCATATGCCGTCGGCGGGTTTTTTTGATTTGAATGTCCACCACATCACCCGGTGCACCATAATTCACAAAAATAACCATATCATTGTGCCGGGCAATTGCTTTCCCTTCCCCAGCCACTCCGGCTATCGTTATATTTTCTATAACCTTGTTAAAAAAATGTCGTTTGTTGCTTCTGCTCATTCTCTGAAATTTTGAGCAAAGATAAAAAGAGTTTAATGTTTTATGTGCGACTAAACAATTTCATAGTCTCTGGTTTTTAAATGATATAAATCTTGTCAACCTGTCAGTATTTCGAAATTAGCCTCATTGAACCCGCCTTTGGCTCGGTCCGGGCATATTAATTATCTAATGTTTCAAAAGCATCCTGAACATATCATCTTTTTCGACGGCGTTTGCAACCTTTGCAACGGCTCGGTAAATTTTGTCATCAGGCATGATAAACGAAATATCTTTCACTT
>JAHYJP010000353.1 GCA_019429055.1 Bacteroidales bacterium | reverse complement strand
CATATTGAAAAAGGGAATATTGATAATCTTCTTGCAGGTGTGTCCGGGATCATTGTAGCCCCGGGATTCGGCGAGAGGGGTATTGAGGGAAAAATTTCAGCCATTACCTATGCCCGTACAAAGAGAATCCCTTTTCTGGGAATTTGTTTGGGCATGCAATGCGCCACTATTGAATTTGCACGCAACGTCCTATCCCTTAACAAAGCTCATTCTACCGAAGTGTTGCCCGATACCCCTTACCCTATCATTGACATCATGGAACAACAAAAAAAGATCACTTTGAAAGGTGGAACCATGAGGCTGGGTGCTTATGCCTGTAAACTGAAGGAGGGTACAAAGGCATATGAAATATACGACACTTTTAATATTTCAGAAAGACACCGACACAGATACGAATTCAACAATAAATATCTTGAGCTTTTTGAAACACACGGTATGATTGCATCCGGTATAAACCCCGATACCAACCTGGTTGAAATCATGGAAATTCCTGATCACCCATGGTTTATAGGAGTACAGTTCCATCCCGAATACAAAAGTACAGTGGCCAGCCCGCATCCACTTTTTGTAAACTTTGTTAAGGCCGCCAATGATTTTGAAACCGGCAAAAACTAATTGATGAACATTTTGTACTTTTGCAGGATTATTTCCCGGCAATACTGCGCCGGCAATACATTATGCATCATTACTAATTCAAATCTTAAATAATCACCCATCATAATGAACAGAGATAATATTATTGGTCTGATTCTGATCTTTGTAATTCTTATAGGATTCAGCATTCTCAATGCTCCCAGCGAAGAGGAAAAACTGGAAGCACAAAGACAAAGAGACAGCATTGCAGCAGTAAGAGCCGAAGATCAAATAGCCAGAGAGGCTGCAGCTTTGATGGCAGAAGAAACCATTGCCACAGAAAAACAGGAAATTGCTTCCATTGAAAACGATTCTGTCAGACAAGCAGCCCTTAGAGATCGCATGGGGTACTTTGCCGGCGCAGCAACCGGCGAGCAGGATTTTTATACTATTGAAAATGAATTGATCCGCCTTACTTTCTCAAACAAAGGAGGCTTTCTCGATACAGTTGAACTGAAGAAGTTTAAAACCTGGGATCAGCGACCATTGAAACTGGTATACGGCGACAACAACATCTTTAATCTTCAGTTTTATTCAGCCAACAGGCTCATTTCAACCCGTGACCTCTACTTTGAGCCTGATGCAGGTGGTGTAAATCTTACAGATGAAAATTCGATTACGGTTAATCCGGGAAGCGAACTTACTTTTTCCATGCGATTATACCCGGATAATCACACACCTGAAAATCCCAAATACCTTGAATTTGCCTATACCTTAAGAGGCGATGATTACATGATCGATTTTAACATCAACACGGTGGGAATGTATGATGTTATTGCCGCTAATTCAAGCTTTTTGAATCTTGACTGGCAGATGGATCTGCACCGGCTGGAGAAAAGCCGTAAAAACGAAATGAATGTTACAACCATTCATTACAAATTTTTCAACGATGATGTAGAAAAACTTCGTGAAACACGCGACGCAACAGAAAACCTCAGAACCAGTGTAAGATGGATATCCTTTAAGCAACAATTCTTCTCCAGTGTACTTATTGCCGGAAATAATTTCAGCAGTGCTGTGGTTTCCACCCAATCTTATGATGAAGCTGATGATGAATTGCTGAAAAGAATGACAGCGGCCATAGATATCCCTTATAACAG
>JAHYJP010000127.1 GCA_019429055.1 Bacteroidales bacterium | reverse complement strand
AACAACAGAATACGGTATTGAGTTCTATGTGGAAAATGATTCCGTACAGAGTACCTGTAACTGCCCGTACGACGGGGTATGTAAACATACTGTTGCGGCCCTGTTATATATAGTTAATGAAGGAATTGATCATATCAGTACCTATGCCCTGAATAGCCCCACAGCCTCTCAATCGCTTGATTTCCTGAGGAAATACCTTGAATCGTTCACAAAAGAGGAACTCATTTCCCTGGTAGTGAAATTCGCTCCTGAGAACTTTATAATGGAGATTAAGAACAGGGAAGAGACTGCTTCAAACGCAGAGGAAATATTCAGAAAAGCTGATAAGAAAATCAGAAAACTATTTGAGGATGAGGATTTACTGTATGATCCTTCGGGGATGGAACAGGCACTGTTGTCGCAACTGAATAAACTTAAAGGTCTTGAAGCCAGGCTTCCGGTTGAAATCGGGGAGCTGATCCTGTTTATTATAAGGGGTATAGATGCTGCTTTTGATGACGGGTATCTCTATATTGACAATTATTACGGTGATGAGTATTTCGAGTCAGAAGAATTTTGCGATTACGTTATTTCCTATGTTAAGCAGCTTCCCTTTAAGGCAAAAACCGGTTACCTCACAGAACTCGACCAGGCTCTGAATGAGATGTCATACAGCACTTTCGCCACCATACAGGAATCTTATCACCGTGTCTTTTCCGATCATGAACGGGAAGATGTGAAAACGTTACTTAAACCGGATGGAGAAATAGCTACGACAATTATCTCACGGTTGTACAAATTCCTGGAACCTGTGCTTTCACCTGACGAGAAGGAGATCATACTCAGGACAATCAGCAGTTCAGACGCGGATCATTTTCTGTCGTTTTGTGTGCAGTTATCCGGGCAGAATCGTTACCCGGAGGTTATCGACCTGATAAAAGACGATTCTATCGGATTTAAGATGCCAGTCCCATCATGCACAGCGTGGTAAGCGGTTCCGGCTTTCCTGCAGAAGGTAAATAAGCATTAATTGGACCAGGTAAAATGAATAACTAAATGACAGATACCTGTTATTCTCATTAAAATTTGCAAATATCAAAGCAATTGCTTAGCTTTGCAAAAACATTTTTTATATGTCCCGTAACAAAGCTTATAATACCGATGATGTTCTGGAAAAAGCAATGCATGTATTCTGGAATAATGGGTACGAACAAACCTCAGTTCGTTTGCTGGAAAAAGAAATGGGAATAAACCAGTTTTCGATTTATTCAAGTTTTACAAGTAAGCATAATCTCTTTGTTGAATCTTTAAAAAAGTACAGGGAATATGTAAATATCAATGTCTACAACGACCTGTTGAAACCCGGGGTCAGACTTAAAGACCTTGAAATCTTCCTGAACAGACTGGCTGAGGATAAAGAACGAGGTAAGGAATACAAAGGCTGTCTGGTGGTAAACAGTACAGGAGAGATCAATCCAACGGACGAAGAAGTTACTGTTGAACTTAATAACTACTACATGTTTATCAGGGAAATGCTAAAAAAAATCATTTCTAATTCGATTGATGCCGGAGATATTTCGCCTGATACTGATGTTGATAAGCACTCAAGTTATCTTTTGGGTGTTATGCAGGGATTATCAGTAGGGGCAAAAGTACTTCCTGAAAATCAGGTTCGTGATATCATCCAGGTTGCTTTCTCTGTATTCACATAATTTTTTTACAATAAATCTAAGCATACGCTTTGTTATAATTAATATTAATAGTTAAATTAGTTGAAATGAAACAAAAAAATCTCATTATTTTTTTTACAGGAATTCTTATTTTCCTGTCACCGGTTATTAGTTCACAAACTGTTAACCAGGTTCCTGATAATGACAAGCTTGTTGTGTTATGGACGAGTGATGATCCGATGGTCGCTGAGAGAGTTGCATTGATGTATACACATGCTGCAAAAACTGCGGGGTGGTTCAGTGATGTTACTCTTATTGTATGGGGCCCGTCTGCAAAACTGATAGCAGAAAACATAAAACTTCAGGAAAAACTCCGGGCTATGCAGAAAGATGGTGTTGTTATCGAAGCGTGTGTTGCATGTGCAAATGCTTACGGGGTGGTTGAAGACCTTAAAAGGCTGGGATATGATGTCAGGGGAATGGGCAAACCGCTTACAGATTATCTTAAGTCAGGGGCAAAAGTTTTGACCTTCTGAAAAATATTGTCAGGTTGTTTTAAAAAGTACGAGGAATAAATATATTATCATTATGCGTCAAAATCCAAACCATCGTCTTTCGGGACAAACATGTATTGTCACGGGAGCCAATTCAGGAATCGGGAAAGAAGTTGCCATGGCAATGGGCAGGGATTGTGCCAATGTTGTTGTGAACTATGTAACAGATCCTGTAGGAGCTGAAGAAGTGGCACATCAGATAGAAACGAATGATAACATTGCCAAAGCAATAGCATTAAAAGCCGATGTCAGCAGGGAAGATCAGGTACAGGAGATGTTCAGAGTTGCCAAACAACACTTTGGTACTGTAGATATCCTTGTCAATAACGCCGGACTTCAGCGCGATGCACCATTCCATGAAATGACACTTGAACAGTGGCAATTAGTACTGGATGTTAACCTTACCGGACAGTTTTTGTGCTCACGCGAAGCAGTTCGTGAGTTCCTTTCGCGTGGTAAAGTGGATTATTCATGTGCAATGGGAAAAATAATCTGCATGAGTTCCGTTCATCAGGTAATTCCATGGGCAGGTCATGTAAACTATGCAGCTTCAAAAGGAGGAGTGGAACTTCTTATGAAGTCGATGGCCCAGGAACTTGGTCCAAAAGGAATACGTATCAACAGTGTAGCTCCAGGTGCTATTCAGACACCGATTAACAGAGATGCCTGGGAAACTCCTGAAGCATTGAATGATCTGATGAAACTTATCCCCTACAATAGAATCGGACAACCTGCAGATATTGGAGCTGTTACAGTATGGCTGGCCACTGATGAGTCTGATTACATCCATGGTGCAACAATATTCGTTGATGGAGGAATGACTCTATATCCCGGTTTTACAACAAACGGATAAGAAACGACATGAAAAAGAATACAGCTGAGCAACAAAGATTAAACGAACACTATACGGGCAAACACAACTGGCTGAAGTGGGGTCCTTATCTGAGTGAAAGGCAGTGGGGAACCGTACGCGAGGATTACAGTGCCGGTGGGAGCGCGTGGGATTACTTTCCCCATGATCACGCTCGCAGTCGTACATATCGGTGGGGCGAGGACGGACTGGCAGGTATCAGCGATGAATTCTGCAACCTCTGTTTTGCAGTTGGATTATGGAACGGGAAAGATCCAATAATTAAGGAGAGAATTTTCGGATTAACAGGGTCGGAAGGAAATCATGGAGAGGATGTCAAGGAATTATATTACTACCTCGACAGTACACCTACACATTCCTACATGAAGCATCTGTATAAATATCCCCGGAACGCTTTTCCTTATGATGATCTTGTACAAACGAACAGGCAAAGGTCAAGGCAGGACGGCGAATATGAATTATCAGATACAGGTATTTTCAGTGATGGTCGATACTTTGATGTTTTCACCGAATATGCAAAAGCTGACGAAGAAGACATCCTGATCAGAATAACCATACACAACCGGGGTGCTGAGAAAGCGGATTTAACAGTGCTGCCGACCCTGTGGTTTCGCAACCTGTGGAGTTTCGGATTAATGAAGCAGAGGCCATCAATAAAGACCGGGAAAACAGGTAATCATTATTCCTATGTAAAAGTCAAACATGAATCACTCGGAGAATATTACCTTTATTTCAAAGATTCACAACGCCTTCTGTTTGCAGAAAATGAAACAAACAGTGAAAGAATCTTTGACTTTCCCAATAAAACCCCTTTTGTGAAGGATACAATTAACGATGCAGTTGTAAGCCGGGATTTTGACCTTTTTGATGGAAAAGATGAGGGTACCAAATTCTCTCCTTTATATGAACTTCAGATAGAAGGAGGTAAAAGCAGTGAGATCAGGCTTCGTCTTTCAAAGTCTTTATTTAAAACCAATCCGCTGGAAGAAGAATTTGAAACAGTTATAAATAGTCGTGTTGAAGAAGCTGATGAATTTTATAATGAGCTTTGCGTGGAGGATAAAGAGCTGAAGCTTATTCAACGTCAGGCTTTTGCCGGCATGCTTTGGAGCAAGCAATACTATAATATTGACATCCCCCGCTGGCTTGACGGGGATCCGGGGCAACCCGCCCCGCCTGAAAGCCGGAAGAAAGGCCGTAACAGCAAATGGATCACTCTTAATAACGAAGATATTATTTCAATGCCCGATAAATGGGAATATCCATGGTATGCTGCCTGGGATCTGGCTTTTCATTGCGTACCTCTTGCATTGCTTGATCCTGATTTTGCAAAAAACCAGTTGATACTATTTCTCCGGGAATGGTATATGCGTCCAAACGGACAATTACCTGCCTATGAATGGTCGTTCAGCGACGTAAATCCGCCTGTTCATGCATGGGCATGTCTTCAGGTTTACCGGCTTGAAAAAAGAAATGGCCGGAAAGGTGATATTGATTTCTTAAAAAAAGTCTTTCAAAAACTACTTATCAATTTCACATGGTGGGTCAACAGGAAGGACCATAATGAAAATAATGTTTTTGAAGGAGGGTTTCTTGGTCTCGACAACATCGGTGTGTTCGACCGCAGTACATTTATGCCCGGGGGTGGACGCCTTGAACAGGCTGACGGAACAAGCTGGATGGCAATGTACAGTCTGAATATGCTTGATATGGCACTTGAAATTGCCCAGGAAGATTCAACTTTCGAAGATGTTGCCACAAAATTTTTTGAACATTTCGTTTACATAGCAGAGTCCCTGAACCGGATGGGAGAAGACTGGACGGGTGCATGGGACGAGCAGGAGGGTTTTTTCTACGACATACTTGCCAATCCTGATGGATCATATGTCCCGCTTAAAGTCCGTTCACTTGTAGGATTAACATCTTTCTTTGCCACACTTGTTCTGGATAGAGAAAGGCTGAAGCATGTGCCTGACTTTGTAAAAAGGCTTGAATGGTTTCGAAACTACAGGCTTCAAAATCAATCCTATATCGTCATAGAGGAGATGAAGGATAATGAAGACATAATTCTCTCTCTGACTCCCCGGAGCAGACTTGAAAGACTGTTAGAAGCATTACTCAACGAAAATGAATTTCTTTCTCCGGGAGGGATCAGGAGTGTATCAAAAATTCATGATAATCCATATTCAGTCAGAATATATGGAGCTGAGTACGGATTAAAATATGAACCCGGGGAGAGCGCCAACTCACTCTTCGGGGGTAACTCCAACTGGCGAGGTCCGGTATGGATGCCGATGAATTATTTGCTGATTCAATCATTACGGACTCTTTTTCAATGTTACGGCGTCTCGGTAGGAGCTGCATGCCCGGCAGACTGCGGCACCCTCAGTAATCTCGATCAGATTGCGGATAATATTTCAGATCGCCTGATTTCGCTTTTTAAACCTGACCAAAACGGGAAACGGCCAATTCATGGAGAAAACCACTTATATCAGAGCGATCCGCACTTCAAAGATCTTATCCTTTTTTATGAGTATTTTCACGGAGAAAACGGAAGAGGTATCGGAGCATCACACCAGACAGGCTGGACTGGACTGATAGCCGAACTGATAGATAAACTTTATCAAAAGCAATAAATCAAAGTCAGTTTTCTTTCCTTCCCCGACTAATTGATAATCAGGTCATACAAACATAAAGAAAGTGGGCCGGTATTATGAGAACAAAAACCACAATAGTATTGTTTACTCTGTTACTTTTAAGTTTGACATGCGGCCGGACAGAGAAAAAAAATAACAACAAGCAGAAAATTATGCATAAATACTCAAATGAGCTTATCCATGAAAACAGTCCTTATTTGCTGCAGCATGCACATAATCCCGTGAACTGGTATCCCTGGGGAAATAAAGCATTGGAAAAAGCCGGAGATGAAAATAAAATGCTAATCATAAGTATCGGCTATTCAGCCTGCCATTGGTGTCACGTAATGATCCGTCTTCCCTGACCACTCAGGCTGATAATATAACAAACGGAATAAAGACGACAGACAATGTTGTGCTGAACAAGGAAGCAATAAGCCTTACAGAAAGTAATCTTAATACAGTCTTTAATTCAATAAAACCAAATATTGACTTTAAAAAAGGAGGTTTGGGCCATTCACCTAAATTTCCAATGCCGTCTTTCTGGGATTTCCTTATGCATTACTATTCGATTTCTAACGATTCTGATGTGCTGGAAGCAGTTACATCAACATTGGATAATATGGCTTCAGGTGGTATTTACGACCATATCGGGGGCGGTTTTTCACGTTATTCAACAGATGAGAACTGGCATGTACCACACTTTGAAAAGATGTTGTATGATAATGCCCAACTGGTCAGCCTTTACACACATGCCTGGCAGTTGACAAAAAATTCTCATTATAAGAGCATCGTATATGAAACACTTGAGTTTATCGAAAATGAAATGACTTCATCAGAAGGGGGCTTTTATTCATCACTTGATGCTGACAGTGACGGTGAAGAGGGGAAATATTATGTCTGGACTAAAAAAGAGGTTGAATCGATCCTTGGCGATGAAGCGCCACTTCTTATCGATTATTTTAATATTACCGATACCGGTAACTGGGAAGATGGGAAGAATATTCTCTATAAGAAACTCATAAATGATGAATTTTCAAAAAAATTCAATATCGAACCGGACGAAATTCAAAATAAGATAGCTGAAAGCCGGGAAATCTTGATGAAAGTCCGTAGTAAAAGAGTAAAGCCCGGGCTTGATGATAAAATACTTACATCGTGGAATGCCCTCATGCTTAGAGGATATGTTGACGCTTACAGGGCATTTGGAGAAAATAAATTCCTGAAAAAGGCTCTTGAAAATGCTGATTTTCTGACTAAGAATGCCATCGGTAAGAATAATGATATTACCCGCAACTATAAAAATAGGAAATCTTCAGTCCCCGGCATGCTTGACGATTATGCTTTTACGATTTCTGCATTTGTGGATTTGTATCAGGCAACCTTTGATGAAAAATGGCTGTATAAAGCATATGAACTGGCAGAATATACAATTCAGCATTTTTTCGATACCTCTACGGGCATGTTTTATTATACACCCGACTCTAATTCTGATCTGATAGCCAGAAAAATGGAGATATCAGATAATGTAATTCCCTCATCGAATTCCGAGATGGCAAACAATCTTTTCTTACTGGGAAATTATTTTAATAATGAAACATTGATTCAAAGAGCTAAACAGATGTTTAACAATGTTTACAGTAATATAGATAATAATGTTTTCTACCATGCGAACTGGGCAATTTTGGGAATACATTTTATAAAACCCTTATATGAGGTTGCAATTGTTGGTTCAGATTGGGATAACATAAGAAAAACTTTAGATAAAAATTATCTTCCGGATGCCATTTTCCTTGGAGGAAAGGACGAAGGAACTTTAAATTTGCTTGAAAATAAATTGGTGTCTGGCCAGACAACAATCTATGTTTGTATTGATAAAGCATGTAAAATTCCTGTCACTGATGCGGAAAAGGCATTGAAACAAATAAAATAAACAATAAATAAATATAATTCCAAGGGTGGGTATTTCCTGGTCAAAATTGAATACAGAGGATTTGAAGAAAGTATCATGTTTATGACTGATTGGACTGCATTAAAATGGTATCAGGTAGGGTATTACCGTTCACAAGCAATAACAAAAGAAGATTTGCAGGACGATATAGATTTGCTAAAATATTTTATTAAAGCCAGTGGCAAAAAGACTGAAGTACCAAAGGATTTTGTGGGTTTTGAAGCTCATGGTGGAGGGAAAGGGGAGTCAATTATTGAATTAAAGCAAGATGAATTAATTTATTTTGATTAATTGCTACCCCAGAAGCCTAATAAAGGAGGTAGAATCTCTCCATTTAGGGCTTTTATTAGCAGCATAAACGGAAATTCATCAGCTATACTGTGTTCATCTGAATTCATTAAGCAGTTCTGTATTTCCACAATCTGAAACTTAAAAGCATGATTATTAAAACACATATCCCCGCAAAAATCAATATATTGCTGATCGGATATTGTCTATCGAGAAAATAACCAAAGACAGGAGGTCCCAATGCTGTACTTAATACAAGAAACGTACTGAAATAGCTTCGTATTCTGCCAAGATCCTTTGTGCCGTATATATCCACCAGAACTACTGTTTTAATAGTGGATCCCATTCCTCCCGATATACCAAGAAAGGCATAAAAAAGAGGAAAAATCCATTTGGATTCAATAAAGGGCATAATAATCAGAGCAGTAAAAGCCGGTATCAGATAAAGAGGAAAAAGGTAAACTCCTGAATATTTATTTGTAAGAATCCCTGATAATAATAACGCTAAGGCATTGAAAACAGCATAAAATGCGAATGAAAAAGCTACCCATGATGAATCCCATCCCCTTATCTGACCAATTGTATATTGGTAAAGAAATACCGCTGTTGTAATAAATGGGATAATAAAAGCATTAAGGGCAATGATCCAGAATTTCATACTTCTGAAATAGTGACCATTTTCGGACATAATTTCAGGCTGCTTTTCAGAATCACATGAAACGGAGCGGGGGAAAGATCTTATTGCCCATAATGCCGGGATAACAAATACCGAGGCAGCAAAAGCCATATAAATCAAACTTAAACGCCAACCGGCTAACGAGATTAACGGAATTGTGAGTAATGGAAAAACAAATTGTCCGGCAGGATTACCAAGCGCTGTAAAACCCAGTGCATGCCCGCTGTTATTTTCAAAGGATTTTGCAATTCCTGTTACTGATGTGTGTGTCATTAAACCCTGGCCAAACCATCGAATAAGGAGTAGCCCCAGTATCAGGACTGTTATGTTATAGGCCTGGGATAATAAAATGACCGACAACATCAAGCCAGAGAAAACTATCAATCCGTATTTTTTCAGAGACATTTTATCGATGAGGCTGCCTGAAAGTGACAGCAAAAATGCTGATATTATAGTAATTATGGAATAAATTGATCCGAATGCAGTATTTGTTATGCCAAGCGATTTCACCCAGAAAGGAACAAAAAGTGAAATAAAAAAAGTCTGCCCGAATGATGAAAAGAAATTGAATAAGAATCCAAAATTCAATAACCTTTTATTATTTCCTATAAACCTGAACCAGCTTTTCATTGGCATCTGTTCCTGAAAAAGCTGCAAAAATAGGTTCTTTTATTGAAATGATCCCATTAACAGACTCTTTTGTGAATGCTTCTTTTTTTCTTAATTTTGCGCCGTAAAATGGAAAAACGGTTCCCAAAATATTGTGCTAATACTCCACCCTGATTTCTCTGTCGGATGGCTTCAGGCAGCAGCCGTTTAATTTTGCTCTATACTGCCAGATCCCTGAAAAATTATTAACAAGAATACCTCTTCAGGTATTCACAAAAATTTTGTTTGTGGGTATAATTGATGAGATAAAAAGAAGAAGGACATTTGCCATCATTTCGCATCCCGATGCGGGTAAAACAACACTTACCGAGAAGTTACTCCTTTTTGGTGGCGCCATACATGTTGCAGGAGCCGTAAAAAATAATAAGATCCGAAAAACAGCCACCTCTGACTTCCTTGAGATAGAAAAACAGAGGGGTATTTCGGTTACCACGTCTGTAATGAGTTTTGATTACAAGGGAACAAAGATCAATATACAGCTTTACACTCCTGAAAAGAGCAATTTATCTGAAATACTCATGGAAGCCGGAGATATCTCAGATCCTGTGCTTAAGGATTATGTCGGACAGGAAATATTAAGCCGCCTGTGGGAAGAAAGAGATACTGTTTCAGGTCTGTATGAGACATTTCAACTTAACCTTTATCTTGATGGATATCTTGCTCCTGTCTTTTTTGGGAGTGCCCTCAATAATACCGGTGTTTTGGAGTTGCTTGAAACTTTCATTGAAATAGCTCCGTCACCTACCCACTCAGAATCACATGAACGCGTGGTTAGCCCTGATGAACCTGATTTTACGGGATACATTTTTAAGATCCATGCAAATCTCGATCCCAACCATCGTAACCGGATTGCATTTATGAGAGTATGTTCCGGAGTGTTCGAAAGAAATAAATTATATTACCATACCCGCTTAAACAGAAAAATGCGGTTTTCTTCCTCTGCTGCATTTATCGCTAATACAAGAAACACTGTAGACGAGGCATTCCCGGGTGATGTAATAGGTGTGTATGATACAGGATATCTGAAAATCGGGGATACCCTTACCGAAGGCGAAATTCTGCATTTTAAGGGAGTCCCCAACTTCGCACCGGAGTTATTAAGAGAGGTTATAAATCTTAACCCATCCAGGAGCAAACAGCTTGAAAAGGGAGTCAGACAACTTACGGATGAAGGACTTGCACAATTGTTCCTTCAGCAGCCTGGAAACAGAAAAATAATCGGAACAGTGGGAGAACTTCAGTTTGATGTAATAAAATTCAGACTTGAGCATGAATACGGAGCTACATGCGATCTCCGTCCACTTTCTTTTGTAAAGGCACTATGGTTTACATTTGATGATCCAAAAGCCCTGGCCGAATTTCTTAACAGGAAAGCAGGATATATAGCTTATGATAAAGAAAATGCTCCTGTCTTTTTTGCCGAAAGTGAATGGATGATTAAAATAATGCAGGACACATATCCTTCAGTCAGGTTTCACAAAACCTCTGAAAGCTTCGTGATCACCTGAAAACAGATCTAACAAACGTACATTATTACACTATGTTCAATAAAAGCGAAAAGGAAGAAAGACAATATCTCGAAAAAATCAAAAAAAAACTCAAGTACGCACTGGAACAGATTGACAGATCCGTTGACAATTTTGCCAGGGAAATAAAGGAGCAAAAGAAATATTTATGGGAGAACAAGGCCGGGATGGATCATGTCGAAAAAGTTTCAGTACGGCAGTCAGTAACACAATCTGCACTCACAGGTGATGCTGCTCTGGAAAAGAAGAAACGTGTACAGAAACTGATGCAGTCACCATGGTTCGGACGTTTCGATTTTAAGGAAACAGACAGAAATAATTCATTGCCCGTCTATATCGGAGTATATGCTTATTACGATGAGGAGCAGAAAGAAAATATAATTTATGACTGGCGTGCTCCTGTTTCAACAATGTTCTACGATTTTGAGCTTGGCAAGGCAAGCTATAATGCACCCGGAGGGACAGTCGAAGGAGATATAACACTAAAACGGCAGTTCCGTATAAGGGAGGGCCGAATGGAATATATGCTGGAAAGTTCTCTGAATATACATGATGATATTTTGCAGCTGGAACTGGGGAAGGCTTCCGATGAAAAAATGAAACACATCGTTGCAACCATACAGCGCGATCAGAATGCCATTATCCGTAATGAATCATCAAATGTGCTCATCATACAGGGAGTGGCGGGTTCCGGAAAAACATCAATCGCCCTGCACCGTATCGCATTTTTGCTATACAGGTTCAGAGAAACATTAAGCTCAAAGGATATTCTTATCATTTCACCCAACAGGGTCTTTGCCGATTACATATCTAATATTCTGCCGGAACTGGGTGAGGAAAAAATTCCTGAAACCGGGATGGAGGATCTGGCATCAGATTTACTTGAAAACAAATACAAATTTCAACCCTTCTTCGAACATGTTTCACATATTATTGAAAAAGAGGATGATAATTTAAAGGAGCGGATCCGTTTTAAAGCATCATTTGAGTTTATTAATAGAATAAACGACTATATACTACATATAGAAAATGATTACTTCAAACCTGTAGACGTGGTTGTTAAAAGGTATCCCGTTCCGGCTTTTTACATTAAAGAAAAATTTAAAACCTATAACCGATTGCCTCTGTTCTTGCGATTTAACGCTATTGTAAAAGATATAGAACGCGATCTGATGTATTACAATCACTATGAAATAAGTTCGGGGGAACGTGAGATACTTCGCAAATCGGTAAAAGGTATGTTTAAAATCACTAACCTGCGTGAACTTTATAAAGATTTTTATTTCTGGATGGGCAGACCGGAATTATTCAGGTATGCAAAAGGCTCGGTTTATGAATAT